>NZ_JBFAZW010000020.1:0-128893 GCF_040682015.1 Dactylosporangium sp. NPDC051485 | reverse complement strand
GCCGCACCGCGGTCTCGGCCTGCACCGCGACGTACGAAATGTGGTCGTCGACGCCGAAGGACGCCTTGAACGTGTCCACCACCCGCCGGCCGGGGCGCCGGCTGGGATGCGTGGCCTGATCGGTCGCCGTACCAGGAGAACCACCGCTGGACGAGGCCGGCGCCGGACCCGTCGCCGCCCCTGACCGACGCCGAGGCCAGCGGCGCGGTCAGTGCCCCGCCAACGAGCAGCGCGCCCGTCAACACCGTGACTGCCGTCAACCGGCGGGACCTTCCGTGCTTCGAACTTGCCACTGAACATCCTCCACCAAGGCCGATCACGTGCGCGAGCGACACCCAGCGTCGCGCCGTTCGGGCTGCTCAGGGAAGGTCGGCACGGGAACCTTAAGGCGGAAATCAAGGTCCCGAAAGAATCAGCACCTTGAGTGCAGCTTCATGCCACCCGGCCCGGCGGAACCTGTCGTCGCGCTTGCCGGGCACCACGCCACTCGCGAAGGCGCGCGAGCCGGATGCGGGAAACCCGCAGCAACTGTGCGGTTTCGGGCGGACGTCCAGCCCTGCCGGACCGACGATGCTGGGACGGCATTCCGGCGGGAGCAACCGGCCGGAAGCACCGACGGCCCGCGGGCGAAAGGGGCAGGATGGGCGCCACCGGGAGACGGCGGATCCCGGCACGCAAGGCCAGGAGCCCGTTGTGGGCGCGGCTGTGCCTCACCGTCGGCGCGCTGCTGCTGCTGGCCAGCACCGGCTCCCTGGTCGGCGGCGAGCTGCTCCTGGCGCACTTCGGCGACCAGGTCACCCACTCCGGCGGCCTCGGCTCGGCAGCGGCCGGCCACGACATCGACGGACCGCTCAACCTGCTCCTCGTGGGCATCGACGAGCGGACCGGCAACGCGGCGATGGGCGCCCGGTCCGACTCGATCATCATCGCCCATGTGCCGGCGAGCCACGACGTGGTGTACCTGACCAGCATCCCCCGTGACACGCGGGTCTCCATCCCGCCGGACGCCCGCAGCCAGTACCGCGGCGGCACCGACAAGATCAATGCCGCCTTCGAGTTCGGCTTCCAGCACGGCGGCGGCCGCGACGAGGGCCTGACCCTGCTCGCCGAGACGGTGAGCAACCTCGTCGGCGGGCTGAAGTTCAACGGCGCCGCGATCGTCAACTTCGACGGGTTCAAGGACCTCGTCGAGGCCCTCGGCGGCGTGCACATGTGCGTCGACGAGCGCACCACGTCCATCCACACCGGCTGGAACACCCGCACGGGGCAGGAGGGTGAGCCGTACAACTTCAATGCCGACGGCATCCCGACCACGTTGAAGCCGAACATGCGCCCGCAGGTGTACGAACCCGGCTGCTCCGACATGGCCGCCTGGCAGGCCCTCGACTACGTGCGGCAGCGTGACAAACTCGCGAACAACGACGGCGACTACGGCCGGCAGCGCCACCAGCAACAGTTCATCCGGGCCATGCTGGGCAAGGCCACCAGCGCCGGCGTTCTCACCAACCCGCAGAAGGTCGATCACATGCTCAACTCGATCGGCAAGGCGGTGTCGTTCTACAACAACGACATCCCGCTCGCCGACTGGATCCTCACGCTGCACGGCATCACGCCGGAGCACATGGTGACGCTGAAGGCCAACAACGGCCGGTACAACACCGAGGTCGTCGACGGCCAGTCGTACGAGATCCTCGACGCCACCACCAGGCAGCTCCTCGCGGCCATCGGCCAGGACCGGGTCGCCGAGTTCGTCGCCGCCCACCCGGAGCTGGTCAACGACAGCACCGGCACGCCGCCGAGCCCGGCCGGGGCCGCCCCGTCGCACCGGAGCCCCGCGTGACCGCGAGGGTATCCCGGCGCTCGGTCCTGCTCGCCCTGGGCGGCGTCGGGCTGCTGGCCGGGTGCGGCGATGACCAGGCGACCTGGCACGCCGACGGCGAACTGCCCGGCGACTCGCGCTCGGGCGACGAAGCCTCGCCGAACGTGTCGGATTCGGCCACGCCGCTGGTGGTGCCGCCGGCGAACCCGCCGACCGCCGGGGTGTGCCCACCACCGCTGGGGGTCGTGCAGAAGCAAGGCGGCCCGCAGTACGTCCTGCCGTGCCACGGCACCGACATCGCCCTCACCGTGGACGACGGGCCCGACCCGACGTACACGCCGAAGATGCTGGCCCTGCTCGCCCAGCAGGGGATCCGCGCCACGTTCTGCATGATCGGCCACAGCGCCGTCACCCATCCCGACCTCGTCAAACGCGTCCTCGACGGCGGCCACCACATCGCCAACCACACGTTCAGCCATCCGTTGAACATCGCCAAGCTGCCGGCGAGCGCCGTGCGCGCCGAGATGGCGAAGGCGACCGACGCGATCGCCAAGGCGTCGGGGAACGGCTACCGGCCGACGCTGTTCCGCTCCCCGGGCGGCGCCTGGTCCTCGACGGTGCTGGGGCAGTGCAGCGCCCAGGGGCTGCGCGCGCTGGACTGGACCGTCGACCCCCGGGACTGGAGCCGCCCCGGCGTCCAGCACATCGTGACCACGATCCTGACCAAGACCCGCCCCGGCTCGATCATCCTCGAGCACGACGGCGGCGGCAATCGCGAGCAGACCCTCACCGCGCTGGGCGTCGTCCTGCCCAGGCTCCGCGATGCCGGGTACACATTCGTCCAGCCCTGAGCCCGCCGACGGCCGGCGGTTGCAGGGCTGGGCGGTGTGGCCGGGGCGTCCCGAGGGCTCAGCCGGCCAGCGCCGGTCGGCGGGCGGTCCGCCGCCGCAGCCCCGGCAGCCAGCGGACGAGCTCGGCGGTGTTGCGGTTGGAGCCGTAGGCCAGCAGGGTGAGGAAGACGCCGTAGACGGGCAGGTGCCCGAGCATCTCGGTGCCGCCGAACAGCAGCAGTGTGGCGTTGAACGGGATGCCGGCGACCAGGACGGCGACCTGCGGCAGCGCGCCGGAGATGACGAGCAGGCCGAAGAGCAGCTCGGTGGCGCCGGCGACGGCGACGAAGGTGTCGGCCGGCAGGTGGATGCCGACGAGGGCGAACACGTCCAGGTGCGGGAAGAGCCGCAGCGTCTCGCGGGCGAGCGCCGGGTTGGCGAGCTTCTCGGCGAACGCCAGCGTGATCAGCGCGCCGCCGGCGCCCAGTCGCAGGGCGAGCAGCCCCCGCCGCAGCGTCACGGCGTCCGGTTCGACCCGGCCGAAGGTGGCGTCCGAGGGCGGCACGAACGCCAGGAAGACCGCGACCCCGAGCAGGTCCATGGCCGACAGCAGGCCGACCGGGCCGGTCACCAGCAGGGCCAGCGGACCGGCCAGCGCGAGCAGCACGGCGGCCGGACGCAGCCGGATGCCGGTGATGAACCAGATGCCGAGCGCGCCCTCCAGCAGCAGCAGCGTGGAACCGCCGGTCAGGTCCTCGACGTCAAGGTCGTGGGTCAGGAAGTGCCCGGAGACGGCGGCGCCCAGCAGGGACACGCCCAGGTGGATGGTGAGCAGCCTGGGCACGTACGGCACCAGCCGCCCCAGGAATCCCAGCACACGCAGCTCGGGGACCGGCAGGTACCGCACCGCGACGTACCGCCACAGCAGGGTGACCGCCACGACGGCGAGCAGGAACGCCAGCGTCAGCGGGCGCAAGGCGAACGACCAGTCGGTGGGGTAGGCGCCCGGGTCCGGCACGAACCACTTCTCGTGCGCCGAAGCCGGGGCCGGCACGGCGAGCAGCACGCCGACGGCGGCGGCGAGGGCACCGCAGCGCCCGAGAATCCTCTTCATCGCTGTCACTCCGTTGTCTGTGGCGGTCCCCGGTGGTCGCCGCCATTGATTTCTGCCACCTTTCTTACGGCCACCGTGGCCGCTGGTCGAGGGTTTCGGCCGATGTCGGGACCAACGGCCCGGGGTTTCGGGACCCGCGCCATATCTGTGCTGCCCGTCGATGCCAACAGATCGGCGCGATCCGCCGAGACTTCGTCGGTCCGCCGGTCAGGAGGGGACGGCGCGGTCGACGACGACCTCGTAGACAAGGTCGGTGGTGATGGAACCGATGCGGGCGAGCTCGGAGGTGATGCGGGCCAGGTCCGGCATGTCGGCCGCGAGGACCTCCGCGACGTAACACGCCTCCCCCGTCACCCGCACGCACCGCACGATCTGTGGTTCGCGCTCCAGGACCGCGGCGACCTTGTCGTACAGCGCGCCGTGGACCTTCATCCGCACGACCGCACGTAACGGCAGCCCGCACGCGGCCGGATCGACACCGGCGGAGTAGCCGGTGATGACGCCGCGCTGCTCGAGGCTGCGCAGCCGGGCCCGCGTGGCGGACACGCCGAGATGGATGGCGCCGGCAAGCACGGTCAGCGATGCGCGGGCGTCGCGCTGCACCTCGGCGAGCAGTTGCCGGTCCACCTCGTCGAGCGGGCTGTGCGGTGCGGCCATCGCCGAAGATTACCGCAAATCCTGCGGCGATCACCCCGCGATACCGCACGATCGGGCTACTGCACGGTCGCCGGCGACCGTAGCGTCGTAGGCGTGACCGATTCCCACATCGAATTCGCCTACGTCGACGTCTTCGCGTCGGCGCCGCTGACGGGCGCGCCGCTGACCCTGGTGCCCGACGCGGACGGCATCACCGAGCACCAGATGCGGGCCATCGCGCGCGAGTTCAACCAGTCCGAGACCACGTTCGTCCTGCGGCCCTCGCGGCCCGGCACGACCCGGCGGCTGCGCTCGTTCACCCCGACCGGCGAGGAGGTCTTCGGCGCCGGGCACAACGCGCTGGGGGCCTGGCTGTGGCTCACCATCTCGGGCCGGCTCGGCCTCGACGGCGACGAGGCCACCGTCAGCCAGCACATCGGTGAGGACGTCCTGCCCGTCCACCTCCGGCGTACCGAGGGCGGCGCGGTCGTCACGATGGAGCAGTCGCCGCCCGTGTTCGGCGCCGTCGTCACGGACCGGGCCGGCCTCGCCGGCGCGCTCGGCTTGGGCGAGGCTGACCTGGTGCCCGACCGGCCGGCCCGGGTGGTGTCCACCGGCGCCGGACACCTGCTGGTGCCGATCCGCGACCGGGCCGCCGTCGACCGGGCCGCGCCCGACGCCGCCCGGCTCATCGCGGCGCTGCGCCAGGTCGGCGGCGAGGGCTGCTACCTCTACACGGACGACACCGTCGACGGCGGGGCCACCGCCTACGCCCGGTTCTTCAACCCGGCGATGGGTATCTGGGAGGACCCGGCCACCGGGACCGCGGCCGGCCCTCTCGCGGCGCTGCTCGTCGCCGACCGCATCGTGACGCCCGCACCCGCGGGCCAGGCCACCGTCGTCATCGAGCAGGGACACGCGATGGGGCGGCCGAGCAGGATCACGGTAACCGTGTCAGGATCCCGGGTACAGATCAGCGGGTCCGGCCTGATCGTCGCCAGCGGCACCATGACCCTGCCGGGAGCCCGCGCATGACGCCCGAGGACGAACGTTTCCTGCATCGCGCGATCGCGCTGGCCGCCGGCTCCCGCGCGGGCGGCGACGCACCGTTCGGGTCGCTGCTGGTCGGCCCCGGCGGCGAGGTGCTCGCCGAGGACCACAACACCGTGCTGTCCGACGACGACATCACCGCCCACCCGGAGCTCAAGCTCGCCCGCTGGGCGGCCCGCAACCTGCCGGCCGGGGTCGCCGCCGGCACGACGCTGTACACCAGCTGCCAGCCCTGCGCGATGTGCTCCGGTGCGATCGACCGCTCCGGCATCGGCCGCGTCGTCTACGCCCTCTCCGGCGCGCAACTGGACGCGCTCAAGCCCTCCGGTGGATTCCCGCCCGTCCCCCAGCAGGGGCCGGCGATGTTCGCGGCCGCCCGAGCGGCCGTCGAGGGCTACTACACCTGACGGGCGATCCGGGTGGCCGGCGGCCGGCGCGCGACGGCCGCCGTCACGCCCTCCCGTCCAGCCGGTCCTTGGTGATCGCCCACAGCCGGGCCGCCGCGCCGGCGTCGAAGTCCGGGCCGTCCACGGCGATCCGCCGGCCCTCCACGATCGCGCTGAGCGCCTCGCGGGGCGGGTCGTCGATCGCGGCGAGGATCGGAGGCAGCGCGGCGGACGGTGGCTTGGCGGTGGCCCGCATCGCCTCGATGTGCGCCTGCGTCGCCCGGTCATACGTGCCGGAGAACCCGGTGGCGGTGACGCCGGGGTGGACCAGGACGTACCGGATGCCCGGGTACCGCTGGGCGAACGCGACGCCGAGCAGGTCGTTGAGCTTGCCGCCCTGGCCCAGCGCCGCGCCGCCGTGGTAGTTGCGGCGCAGTTCGAGGTCGTGCCAGCGCACGAGGTGCAGCCCCGCTCCCGGGCCGGCGACGTTCACCACGACCGGCCGGGGCGCTCGCGCCATGACCGGGGCGAGGCCGTGCCCGAGCAGGTAGCGGCTCAGGTAGAACAGGGCGAAGTTCTCTTCGATCCCTTCGGCCGTCTCGGTGCGTTCGCTGCGGTAGTGCCGCGCGCAGAACACGAGAGCGTCGACCGCCTGGTGAGCGGCGGCGACCGCGTCGACGGCCTTCAGCGTCTCGCCGACCAGGCTCAGGTCCGCGGTGAGGAACTGGGCCCGTCCGCCGAACAGCTCGCGGCCCTTCGCCGGGTTGCGCCCGATCACCACGACGTGGTCGCCGCGGCGCAGGCGCTCCTCCACGAGCACCCGGCCGATGCCGTCGGTGCCCCCGGCGACGACGACCGTCCTCATGCGACGATGACCTTCTCCGCGACGTGCCCGGCGGCAACGCGCGCACCGGCGAGCGCCGCCGGGCCCCCGGTGTTGGTCGTGTCGATCGCGGAGGTCGTTCGCCCAGCCAATATCACCGATGCATCCTATTGGAAAAGTAGGATTTGATCCACGGGCCGTGCTGTGCACCATCTGCCCGCCATGTCAGCCCGGACGCTCCCGTTGATCGAAGCACCAAGACCGTGCCGTACGGCCGGTTGCACCGACCAGAGGGCGCCGTCCACGGCTGCCGGCCGAACAACGGCCAGTCGCACCGACCAGAGGGCGCCGTCCACGGCTGCCGGCCCAGCACCGGCGCGGCCCGTTCGGCGCCGGTCGCTCAGCCGTCACGGCCGGCGACGAGAGCGTGCGTCAGGGTGCGGGCGAGCAACCGACCGGCTTCGTCGGCGGCTCTGCGTCCGACCAGGACTTCCTCGTTGGCGGCGCGACCGAGCCCATGGATCATCGCGTACATCCATTCGGGGGGCAGATCGGTGCGTAGCTCGCCCCGCTCGGCGGCTTCGGTCAGCCACCTCAGCAGCGGCTCATCGGCGTCGGGGCGGCGCAGCGGCGCCTCGGCAACCCGGTCGGGACGCTTGTCGAGGAACCGGTAGCGCTCGCCGACCCGGATGATCCCGGGGCCGAGGCGATCGAAGACCGCCGCAGCGGTGGCGCCTGGCGCGATCGCGGTCGTGACAACCGCTCGCTCCTCCTCGACGACGAGGTCGATGAGCACCTGGATGAGGTGTTCGCGCGTCGGGAAATGCCGATAGACGGTGATGCGCGCCACGCCGGACCCCTCGGCGATCTGCCGCATGCTCGCCTCCGGGTCGGTCGCGAGTATCCGGATCGCCGCGGCGATCACCGCGTCCCGGTTGCGCCGGGCGTCCAACCGCCGTTCGGGTTCCGTCACGTTGAGGTCACTAGCGTCGCCCACCCGGTAAATGATACAACCTGTCTCAACTGATACAGCTTGTTTCACTTGGAGGACTCGTGAGTGGGATCGACGCAGCGGACACCGGCCCGTCGAGGCGCAAGCAACGGATGACACTCGTCGCGGTGGCGTTGGGCGTGGTGATGGTCAGCCTGGACGGCACCGTCGTGCACATCGCCAACCCGACGATCGCCCGCGACCTCGGCGCGTCGATGACCGGTCTGCAGTGGGTGACCAACGGCTACCTTCTCGCGCTGGCGGTGACGTTGATCGTCGGCGGCAAGCTCGGCGACAGGTTCGGCCGGCGCCGCGTCTTCGTGCTCGGCGTCGCCGGTTTCGCGCTCGCGTCGCTCGGGTGCGGCCTGTCACCGTCGACCCCGGCCCTGATCGCCTTCCGCGTGCTGCAAGGACTCGCCGGGGCCTGCCTGGTGCCGAACACCCTCGCGATCCTGCGATCGACGTTCCCGCCGGCCGAGTTGAACCGTGCCATCGGGACGTGGGGTGCCGCATCGGCGTTCGCCGCTGCCGCCGGCCCGATTGTCGGTGGAACGCTGGTGGAGTACCTGTCCTGGCCCGCGATCTTCGTGCTGAACGCCCCGATCGGACTGGCCGCCGCCGCGTTGGCGGTCCGGTGGGTCGACGAGAGCCGCGCCCCGGGCCGCGCTGATCGCTTCGACATCGTCGGCGCAGGTGCGCTGGCCGGGGCGTTGTTCGTGTCGGTATGGACGCTCACCAGCGCCGGCCGTGCGTGGTGGTACCTGGCGACGGGCGCGGTCGCGGCGGCGGTCCTCTTCGCAGGGTTTGTGATCCGGCAGCACCGCTTCCCCGCGCCGATCCTTCCGCTGTCGCTGTTTCGTTCCCGGGCCCTGTCGGTGGGTGTCGTGCTGATCGTGACCGGGAACATCGCGCTGTACGGCGTGCTGTTCTCCATCGGCCTGTACATGCAGAACGTGAACGGCTACTCGCCGCTGGAGACGGGTCTTCGCCTACTGCCGCTGATGGCGGTGTTCATGGTCAGCTCGCCGCTGGGCGGGCGCTTGACCGAGCGGCTGGGTTCGCGCTGGCCGCTGGCCCTCGGCATGGCACTGCTCGCGGCCAGCTTCCTCGGGCTGGCCGGCCTGTCCGCAAACTCCCCCTACAGCCAGCAGTGGCCGTGGCTGATCCTGCTGGGGGCGGGCATGGGGATCATCGTGGTCGCCGGGACCGAGGCCATCGTCGGGACGGCTCCCGTGGAGCACAGCGGGGTCGCGGGAGGCCTGCAGACCACCGCGAACCAACTCGGTGGCGTGCTCGGCACGACCGTGTTCGGGACGGTGATCGCAACGATCGTCGCACGGACACTGCCGGCGCAACTCCACCGCGCGGGCGTCCCCGATGCCGTCGCGGATCAGGTCCTCGCCCACAAGGGCCTGGCCGAACAGGGGATCGCTCCTCTCGACGCGCACCTGAACCACTCCGCGCAGACGGACGATCTCGCCACGGCCGCGATCACACGAGCAACCGAACACGCGTTCATGTCCGGCATGCATACCGTCATGTGGGTCGGAGCCGGCATCGCGCTCCTCAGCGCACTCCTGGCGCTGCTGATCCCGGCCCGGCGCCGGGAAAGCGCCGGGGCGCAGGCGGCGCACACACATCAGCAACGTCCGTCGCATGAGCGAGCCTGACCGTTCGAACTTACCGCCAGACTGCGCCGTTCGTATGCAGCATCGACCAGGCGGCATGGGCGTAGCTGACGAACGCGGCGGGGACCGGCTCGTCGAGCAGCGGCAGGTCAAAGGTCGCCAGGTCGACGACCTCGACCATGGCTCGGCCGTCGGTGACGGCGGGGTGTCCTGCGGCGGTGTCGGTGACCCAGCGGGCCACCGACTCGCCGCGGCGGCCGGGACGGGTGCTGCCGACGACGGCGATGCGGATCACGGTTCGTATCTCCTTGCGGTCATGATGGGGTGGGTCAGCGGGGTCGGTAGGCGCCGACGGTCTCCAGGTGGGCGACGGTCGGGGGTTCGACGCAGATGTCGTCGAGCGCGGCGCGGTAGCGCTGGAACGAGGCGAGCCGGTGGTGCGCAGCGTCGCCTGGGCCACCGTCGGACTCGATGACGGCCAGGAACTGGCCGGTGCCCTCCACCTGGAACGTCTCGTAGCGCAGCCCCTTCGGCTCGGTGCGTTCCAGGTCCGCGTAGACCGCGCGCAGCAATTCGGCGCTGTGGCGGATGTGCTCAGGTTTGACCGTGTAGCGGATCAGCACCCGCATTCTGGGCTCCTTTCGCTGTGCTGGGCAGGCTACTTTCATCGGACGTCCTGTATTTCGTAAGACAGCATGTCTTTCATAAGACGCTATGTCAAATGAATGCTAGGGTCGGGTTCATGCCCCCCACGCGGAAGTACGAGCAGCGGCTGCGCGCCCAGGCCGCCGTGGACACCAAGTGCCGCATCCTCGACGCGGTCTACCAGCAGCTCGTCGACGCGCCGTCCGAACCGGTCAGCCTGGACAAGGTCGCGAAACTCGCCGAGGTGGCCCGCTCGACCATTTACACGGTCTTCGGGTCTCGTGCGGGCCTGTTCGACGCGCTCGGCATGGACCTACTCCACCGCGGCGACTTCACCGGCATGGTCCACGCCGTCCTGCAGCCCGACGCCCGGCAGGGCCTGCGCGACGGCATCCGCGGCAACGTGCACATGTACGCGGCTCACCGCGACGTCCTGCGCGCCCTGTTCTCCATGGCCCAACTCGACGCCGACGCAGTCGGCGGGGCAGTCCAACGCCTGGAACAAGGCCGCGCCGAAGGCATGAACGGCCTCGCCCAACGCCTCCACGAACAGCACACGCTGCGCGACGGCGTCACCGCTGACCAGGCCTCCGACGTGCTGTGGCTGCTCACCGGCTTCGACAGCTTCGACCTGCTGTTCACCGGTCGACAACTGTCCACCGACGCAGTCACCGCCACCCTCGCCGACACCGCCGAGCACACGTTGTGCCGGCCTGCGCCGGACACTCGTCAGGATCGAACGACGCGTTGACCGCTGGTCCGCCAGACGCGTAGACCACGGCGACCCGAGTTCGTGATCCCCCTTTGCCACCACACACGATGCGTCGAGTCCGGAGGGTCCGATCGCAGTCCAGTGCGATGGGGACGACATGTCCACGACTGGGGAGGTTCGCCGTCCGCAAACCGGGGAGGGCTCAAGTCCGCGATCGGGGAACTTCCGTTGTCCCTGACAGCGTCGCTTCGCCGCGGCAAACACCGCCGTTGACGGAACGGCCTCCGCTCTTCTGCCGATTCCCGGCGGGTCGCGAGCTTCGAGAATGGGCTGGTGCTCCTCGAATGGCTGTCTTCGCTGCGGAACGGATCGGTCGATCCCCAGGCCGTGGCCACGATCGTGACCGTCGTGTCGCTTCTGGTCCTCGTCCGGATGTGGTTCTGACTGCGGTACACCCTGTCTCCCGACCGCCACGGCGACCAGACGGACACTCATCGACACGGAGATGCCGAAGAAGGCCTGCGAGGCAGTCCCGCTGACGATCCGGGCGATCGCCATGGTCGAGTAGCTCGTGGCCAGCGCGGCGAGGACGTTGCCGACCAGGAACACGGCAAAGACGAGCATGAGCGCCCTCGTCGGCGGGACGCGAAGCAGGGCCGCCGTCAGGATCGGGCCGCCAATGGCCATCGCGAGGGCGAAGATCGTCACGAGGTACCCGATCCGTTCGATGCCCACGCCGAGTCCCCCCGGCGGCGATCTCCTCGGCCCAGGCCAGGAACTCGTCGGCCTCGGCCACCCGGACGGAGGCCGCGTCCCGGCTTATGGTCGCGACATCGATCGCGAGCGGTAGGGCCGGAAGAACTCGCGCAGCTCCTCGGCGTACACCTGCGGTTGCTCGAACGGGGCGAAGTGCCCGCCGCGTGCGTGCTCGCTCACCCGCACGGTATTGGCGATCCGGTCGAGCCAGGGCCGGGGCGGCCGCACGAGGTCGGCCGGGAACAGCGAGAAGCCCGACGGCACCTCGACCCGGCGGGCGTGCTGCGCGGGCGGGATGGCGCCGTTCACGCGGTACATCCGCATCGCCGGCCCGATCGTGCCGGTGAGCCAGTAGATGGTGACGTTGGTGAGGATCTCGTCGCGGGTGAAGGCGCGTTCGACGTCGCCGCCGCAGTCGCTCCACGCGCGCAACTTCTCCACGATCCAGGCGGCGAGCCCGGCCGGCGAGTCGTTGAGCCCGACGGCGGCGGTCTGCGGCTTGGTGCGGTGCATGGCGGCGTAGGCGCCCTCGGCCGCGGCCCAACCGGCGGCGCCGTCGAGAAAGTCGCGTTCCTCGGGTGCGAGGTCGGCGCGGTCGCCAAGAAACACGGGCAGCCCAGCATCCATGCGGTGCACGGCCACGACCCGGCCGGGGTGGTCGAGGGCGAGGTAGCGGCTCACCCCGCTGCCGATGTCGCCGCCGGCCGCGCCGAAGCGCTCGTAGCCGAGGCGGCGCATGAGCTCGGCCCACAGCCCGGCGACCGCGATGGTGTCCGGAGGCGTCCCGGCGGGCCGGTCGGAGTAGCCGTAGCCGGGCATGTCCGGCACGACGACGTCGAAGGCGTCGGCGGGGTCTCCTCCGTGCGCGCCGGGGTCCGTCAGCAGCGAGATGACTTTGGTGTACCGCCAGAAGGAGTCGGGCCAGCCATGGCTCAGGATCAGCGGCAGCGCCGTTGCGGCCGGCGCGTTGGCGCGGGCGTGGACGAAGTGGACGCGGTGCCCGCCGAGCGTGGTCCGGTAGCGGGGCAGCCGGTTCAGCGCCGCCTCCTGCGCCGGCCAGTCGAAGCCGTCGGCCCAGTAGGCGGCGAGCTCGCGCAGGTACGCCACGTCGGCGCCCTGCGACCAGCCCGCGTCCTCGGGTGCGTCCGGCCACCGCGTCGCCCGCAGCCGCGCGCGAAGGTCGTCGAGGACAGCGGACCCAGTGCTCGTCCTGAACGGCTCAATCATGATTGATACGGTACGTGAGGGTTTCGGTCCGTGCGGGAGGCGCACCACTATTCGCCGCGCTGGCCCCGGCGCGCAGCATGGGCTTCAAATCGTCGGGAATCGTCATTACGAGCCGCATCGAACCGCGATTTACCTGCGCAAGCAGACAGTCTCATTGTCCATTGTGGATTTTGATTGCTCCAAGGTATTCCACACCATCGTCGGCTGGCGCCTCGCCGAACACCAACCGACAACGACAGTGCACCAGCCGGTCAGAAGACGTAGTCGCTGTAGCTGTAGGGGCGGCCTCGGTCGTAGATGGCGCGTAGCCAGGGCTGCCTGACTTCGGGCAGTCGGGCCAGGACGCTGAGGAGAATCCGGCCGTCCGGCTCGAGCTCGGCCCACCGGCGCCACGGCGAACCGGACGGCAATGGATCCACCGCGAATGTGCCCGGCTCCAGCACCGAGTCGAGTGAACCCGGCCCGCTCCCGTACTGCTGATGTGCGTGGACGGGAAGCGCCACCCTTGACACGGGAACCGTCAGCGCGGCTCCGCAGGTCCGGCAGCCGAAAACTGTCATGTGCCCCCCCGTGTGCCGACTCAAGTCAATCTAGAGCACCGCCTCAACCCGCTGGCCGCACCCATTGCCCTGATCCCCCTCGGTCTGCTGTCTTCCTGATTGCCACCGTGGTCATGCGTGATGACGTCTGGGCGCCGAAGTGGCCATGGCGAGTTGATCGTCCACTTCGGACTTTAAAGCTGCCGGTCGTGGATGCGACCGGCAGACAGGCGGAGCCTTTGCAGCCCAGAACTTGGGCAACGAATTGCCGGCTGAGCCTCTTGCGCATGCCGCCGCGTTGAGCTGGGCCGCGCCGCGAGCGGAACTGACTGTGCCCGCACCGGTTGGCCGCGAAGCTATCGTCGCAACAACGACAGTCACGGGCGTGCAACCTCGGCACTGCGCAGACTCGCCGGCTATGAGATTGACCCGAATCCTCGTCGTCGCGGTCACCGTTGCGGCGACAGTGGCGATCGCTCCCCAGGCCGCGCTCGCCATTCCCCCCGGCACCGGATGGTCCGGCTCCTGGAAGTACACCGGCGGCACCAGCGTGCAGGTCAAGCTGGACGTGCCGGGGGCGAAACTGGTGGCGAACGGCTGGGACGCGCTTGGGACGCGCGCCTTCGCCCTGAACATCACCGACACCGTGGCCGACGGCAAATGCGCCTACGTCAAATGGACCGCGGCCGCCACCACCGAGCACTGGGCCTGCGGCAACGGCACCACCGAGCAGGTCACCGGCCTGCCGACCTCGACCAACGCCATCACCGCGGTCCTGTGCCGCGACTCCACCGCCCACAACAACAAGACCAACTGCAACGTCATCGACGTCCCCTCGTCCTACACCGACGAGTTCATCCGCACCGAGGGCAACGGTGTGCAGTGGCATTACTACGACGCCAGCGAGCACTACGACGGCGGCGAGGACTGGGGCGCCTGGATCACCATCGGAGACGTCGACTTCGACTACTTCGGCTGGGACGACACGCCGGAGGGGCAGCGCTGGATCCGGTCCTTTCTGTCGGTCTTCGCGCCCACCTGCGCTTCGGGCACCCTGCTCAACGCCACCCCGGCGTCGAGCCTGTCGTACTGCTCCCAGAACCTCATCGACGCCCTGCCGGTCACGCACGTCACCGGTACGGCGTGGGGCCGGGGCTGTACCTGGGCCATCAACAGCCGCGTCCCCAACCCGCCCAAGCACTGCATCACGGTCCGCGTCCCTGAGCCCAGCTGACCCATAGGGCCCAGTGCGCTGAGCCGGGGCGGGTCCACAGGATCCGCCCCGGTTCACCGTTCAGGAATGGCTTCGCCGGGTGTCGAGTCCGGTGCGGCCCGTCCGGTCGAAGTGCGCCGCCACTTGCCGACTGATGGTCCACAACGGTGAGATCGTCTCATGATCGATGTGGCTCGTGTGGCGAGATGGTGTTCCGGCGTGACGAAGTCGCGGGCGTTCGAGGTGGCGATCGTGCTGCTGGTCGGCGCCAACGCGATGGTCCTCGCCGTCGAGACCTATCCGCACCCGGGCGCCATCGGCGTCGTGCTGGACGAGCTGGAATGGGGCTTCCGCATCGCGTTCGTCTCCGAGATCGCGATCCGCATCCTCGCCCACGGCCGCCGGCCGCAGGACTTCTTCAAGCAGGGCTGGAACGTCTTCGACTTCATCGTGATCGCGTCCGCGTTCGTGCCCGGCCTCCACGGCGACTCCGCCGCCCTGCGGGTCATCCGCATCGCCCGCGTGGTCCGCCTGGTCCGCTTCTCCCCTGGCCTGCGCACGATCGTGACCGCCTTGCTGCGCAGCCTCCCCGGCGTCGGTGGCTTCCTCGCCCTGGCCCTGGTGTCGCTGTACGTGTACGGGATGGCCGGCTGGTTGATCTTCGGCAACGTCTACCCGCAGGATTACGGGACCATCGGGCGCGCGGTGCTGACGCTGTTCGTGCTGCTGTCACTGGAGAACCTGCCGGACCTGATCCAGAAGGGGGTGGAGTTCTCACCCTGGACGCTCATCTACTACGTGAGCTATGTGGTGCTGACGGCCAATCTGCTGATGAACATCCTCATCGCCGTCATCGTGAACTCGATGGAGGAGGCCCGCCGGCTCGAGATGACCGACGGCCTGTCGCCGGACTACGACGTCGACGGCGACGGCGTGCCCGATGAGATCGACCGGATCGCGGTCAGCCAACGCCTCGATGACCTGCGCGCGCTCGTGCAGGAGTTGGAGCGGGAGTTGCGCATCGACCGGGGGCCCGGCGGTACGTAATGCTCGCCGCGCCGGAGCAGGCGGGAGCGCCGGCCCCGGGGAGAGGACCCCGGAGCCGGCGCGTCGCTGGAGCTACGCGGAGATCTGGAGGGTGGTCCACCCCTCGGCGTTGGCCGCCTTGTCCAGTTCCGCGACCGCGCGCAACAGCTTGTCGCCCGGGATGGTCCCGGCGGGGACGGTGACGACGAACTCGCCGGTCACCTCGGCGTGCGGGGCGAGCTTGCCGATCGGCAGTGCCGCCGGCGCGACGGTGAGCGGCGCGTCCGCAGCGAGCCGCAGCTGACCGGAGACGGCGGCCGCGCTCTCGTTGCGCAAGCGCACCTGGACCGTGACCGTGCTGCCGGCGGCAGCGGACGACGAGCTGAGCGTCAGGGCCGGCGGCGCGGGCGGCTGCGTGTCGTGCGAGGTGTAGACGCGCAGGTAGTCGACCCGGTTCACCGCGGCGGCCGGGCTGGACGCGTCGGCTTCGATCCGCAGCGTGTGCGTGCCGTCGGCGAGACCGCCGGCGCGGACGAGCAGCTCGTTGTAGATGGCCGTGGCACGCGACAGCGAGATCGGGCCGCCCTGCACGACGCCGTCGACGAGCACGCGCAGCACGCCGCCGTTCGGCCCGCGCCAGCCGTACACGTCGACGCCGGTACCGGTGAACGTGTACTCGGCCCAGTTGCCCGTGCCGGCACCGCCGTGGTAAGCACCGTTGTAGTTGTCGACGTCGTTGGCGGCGTTCCAGCCGTTGAACCGCCAGCCGGGCGCGTTGTCGTCGACGATGGTGCCGTTGTCGACGGCCGTCGGGGCCGGCTGCGCGGCGTCGACCACGGTGCGGAAGCCGATGGTCGCGGCGCGGTCGCGTCCGGGAGCCATCAGCAGGTACTTGCTCTGGTGGTCGAGCCGGTAGGCGGTCTCGTTCGAGGGGAAGTACCACGTCGAGCCCAGCGCGCGGTAGTAGCTGCCGCCGCGCAGGACGGCGGTGCGGGTGTGCTCGTCGGTGAACTCGTCCGTCCACTGCCACACGTTGCCGACCAGGTCCAGCACGCCGAACGGGCTCGCGCCGCTCGGGTGCGCGTCGACGTCGTCCGGCGGGCGCAGCTCGTCGCGACCGCTGAACGTCGCCGGCACGCGGGTGGCGTCGAACGTGCGGCCCCAGGGGTAGCTGCGGTTGTCGAGGCCCTGAGCGGCGTACTGCCACTCATAGCTGTGCGGCAGCCGGGCCTTGGCCCATTTCGCGTAGGCACGCGCATCCTCGATCGACACGAACGTCACGGGCTTCTTGGCCCAGCCCGCCTTGTACTTCGGACGCTGGTTCGCGCTCCAGTCCCAGTGCGCGAGGAAGTTGTGGCTGTCCTCGGGACGGTAATTGGTGGCGTCCATGAAGCGCTGGAACTGCTCGTTCGTCACCGGCGTCTTGTCGATGTAGAACGGCGCGATGTTGATCGTCAGCGCGTGGTAGCGGCTGGGCTGCGCCTCACCCGGGAACTGGACGCCGACCCCGGGCAGGATGCCACCCTCGATCTCGACACCGCGCACGGCGAAGCGGTAGTTGGCGGCGGGGATGTACACCATGCCGGCCGGCGCCTGCTGCGCCTTCCCGGTAGTGTTGATCTTCGTCATGGTCTGGGGCAGGACGAAGTTCGCCGCGGAGTAGCTGGACAGCGGACGCTTGGCGTACTTGTTCATCGTCCGCTGGAACTCGTCGAAGTCCCGCGGGAGGTCGGCGGTGGTGCTCGCGAGCACCGCACCGAAGCCCTTGCCCTCGATCGTGAACGACAGCACGGCGCGGTTGCCCGTCACCTCGGGCTTGAGCTCGACGCCGCTCCAGACGTCGTAGTAGCGGATACCGGAGCTGTAGTCGACCTCGAGCTGCGCACCGGTGCGCGGGTTCGCGTCGCGGTTGACGATCGTCCACAGCGTCTGGCTGCCCGTCTCGGACGGCCACTTGCTCGCGTACACGCCGGCCTGCCGCGTCGGGGTGTGCGGCTCCCACTTCGAGCTGACCAGCAGCTTGGGGAACTTGCGCTCGATCTCGGCGACGCGGCGGGTCGCCTCGCCGTCGCGCTCCGTCATCCCGTTCCAGATGCCCCAGATGTTCTCCCAGGTCGACAGGCCCGTGCCGTTGAAGAACGCGGAGTGCAGCAGGTCGATCTTGCTCTTCGACCAGCGGTCGTTGACGTGCACGGTGTGGCGCGGCTCGAGCCACTTGTTGGCGCTGACCATGGGCACCGCGGCGTCGTTCGTCCAGTAGCCCCACGACATCGTGTTCCAGCCGACGGCCGCACGGCCGGCGGCGGCGGTGGAGGTGCCGAAGTTGCCGAGGCCGAGCTCGGGCTCCAGCACGAGGGGGCGGCCTGCGGCCAGCGAGTTGTCGAAGTAGTCCTTCGTGACAATGCTCAGCACGTCGCCGTTGAGCCCGTCGGCCCCGATCTGCGCCATGACCCGGGGCAGGACGTCCGCCCAGGTCGACGCGCCAGGGTCATGCGAGCCGTAGTCCCAGGACATGATTGGGAACAGCACGCGCACGCCGCGGGCCTGGAACTCGGCAACCATCTTGCGCACGCCGTCGAAGCCGCCCGGCATGTCGCGGATCATCTCGACGGTGTTGCGGTTGTCCACCCCGATGTTCGGGTAGGTGGGCCAGAGCAGGATCGAGTCGATGCCACCGAAGCGGCGCGTCACGTCGTCGAGGTACCGGTCGACGGTGTAGCGCTGCTTGGCGGGGTCGTAGAGGTAGCGGTCCTCGATCATCGTCTGCGGCTGCATCGGGTTGCTCTGCGCCCACTGCAGCTCCGGGCGCGCGTAGTTGCTCGGGTCGTAGCCGAAACGCGCGTGCTCGGATTGCCGCCAGGCCTTCATCGCCTCCAGCCAGTTCGCGGTGTCCGCCGGCGTGGCCGGTCCGAGGATCTGCTGCGAACGCGAGCCTCCGATGACCACCTGGTAGGCCGGCGTCTCCGCCGAGGCGGCCTGCGGGAACAGCTCGCCGATGGCGAACAGTCCGGCAACCCCGCCGATGCCGCCGAGGAGGCGGCGGCGGTTCAGTCCGGTCGAGCCGAGGGCCTGCGTCATCGCGTCGCGCTGGGGCGCGTGCGCTTGCTCGTCGGGCGTCATGGTTCCCTCTCCTGTTTGGGAGTCGGTTGGGTAGCAACACGAGTTGATGCGGTTCGATGCGGTGGTTCGACGCATGTACCGCGTCTGGCCGGGTGGGGCAGGGGGTCCGAGCGCTGCGGCGGCGGGCGCTCCGATGGAGGCACCCGTCAGCGGAGGTGACGCTGCCGAGGATGCCGCGCGGGCATCACGGGGCCGTCGATGCCCGCGCGGGTGTGCCGCTGCGCGCATCGGCCGGCAAGGCCGCCGCTTCGGTGTCGTGCATGTCTGGGCTGGATCGGTTGGGGCGCATCAGGGCAGTGCGAAGCGTCGCGACGCGATCGATGCCGATCGCGTCCGCATCGGGGACGGGGTTCGGGGCCTGGCCGGCCAGGTCAGGCTGGACCTCAGGGCAACAGCGGTGCTGGCCCTAGGGACGGTTCGTCGGCTTGCACGGACATCCTCCCGTGGTTCATGGGTTGAGGCCGCGGATGGTGACAGTGGTATCAACACGCGTTGAGGACCCCAAGGCAAGCGGACCGGACACCGTGCAGCAAGAGCCGGACCATGGTTGTTACCGGTTCGTGACACGCGTGTCGCGTTCACGTTTTACGCACGGCAAACGCCGCCGCCCGGGGCGGTTGAGCCCCGGATGCGGCGACCGGCGCATTACCGAACCGTTACGTCGGCAACCCCTTGCACATCGATGCCGGGGCGGCAATACTCCTCCATCAACACGAGTTGTCAACACGAATTGAAGGGTTGCGATGGTGGTAACTCGCCGCGACGTAGCGCGCTTGGCAGGCACCTCGGAGGCCGTCGTCAGCTACGTGCTCAACGACGGACCTCGCAACGTCGCACCCGCGACGCGCCAGCGGATCGTCGAGGCCATCAAGGAACTCGGTTACCGCCCCAACGCCGTGGCCCGGTCGCTGAAGACTTCTCGCACGATGACCATCGGGCTCGTCGTGCCCGACAACTCCAACCCGTTCTTCGCCGAGCTGGCGCGTGCGATCGAGGACGTCGGCTTCGCCTCCGGCTACACGATGCTGCTGGGCAACGCCATGGGCGACGACGTCCGCGAGGCGAAGTACATCCGGACCCTGATCGACCGGCAGGTTGACGGGCTGATCGTGGTGCCGGCACACGGCCCGCGGGGCTGGATCACCGAACTCTCCGACACGCCTGTGCCCCGGCTGGTGCTCGACCGAGAGCTCGAGCTCCCGGGCGCCACCCACGTCCTGGTCGACAACGAGGGTGGCAGCTATCAGGCCACCACGCACCTGGTGCAGCACGGCCGGCAGCGCATCGGCTGCCTTGCCGGTCTCGCCGGTCTCCACCCGACGGTCGACCGGGTCGCCGGCTGGCGCCGGGCGCTCACGCAGGCCGGCCGGGACTCGGCGGATGTGCCCCTGATGCACGTGCCGTTCGGGCGAGCGGACGGCTATCGCGCCGGCCTGCGCCTGCTGTCGGGCGCGCAACGTCCCGACGCGCTGTTCGTCGCCAGCGACGAGCAGGCCCTCGGCGTGCTGCGGGCCGCTGCGGAACTCGGCTTGCGGGTCCCGGACGACGTGGCCATCTGCGCGTTCGACGGCATCGACGGCGCCGCCTACACGGTGCCGGCGCTGACCACGATGCGTCAGCCCGTCGACCAGCTCGGTCGCTCGGCGGTCGAGTGGCTGCTCGGCAAAATCGCCAACCCGGAACTCTCGACGCGGCGAATCATCCACGAAACCAAGCTCGTTGCCCGCGGCTCCTGCGGATGCCCGGATCCCGCGGGCGGCGACTCAACGATAGGTGAGCACCACAATGTCTGAGCCCGGTGTTGTCGTAGTGGGCAGTCTGAACATGGACCTGCGGGTACGGGTGCCGCGCCTGCCGCGACCGGGAGAGACGGTGCCGGGCGGCGACCTCGAGCGCGGGGCCGGCGGCAAGGGGGGCAACCAGGCGGTCGCCGCCCGCCGGTTGGGCGTGTCCACCACGATGATCGGCCGCGTCGGCGACGACGAGTTCGCCGACCAGCTCAGCACCACCCTCGCCGAGGCCGGCGTCGACATCGGCGGGGTGACCCCGGTCCCCGGGCCGACCGGCACGGCACTGATTCTGGTGGACCCGACGGGCGAAAACATGATCACGATCTCGCCCGGCGCCAACGGGCGGCTTCGGCCGGACGGACTCGGCGCGCTCAACCAACAGCTGCGCACCGCCGGCGTGCTGCTGCTCCAGCTGGAAATCCCGATCGAGACCTGTCTCGCGGCGGCACGGCTGGCCCGCGCGGCCGGGGTGCCCGTCGTGCTCAACGCCGCGCCGCTACCGCCCACTGTGGACGGTGCGCTGCTCGAGCTCATCGTCCTGGCCGACCTGCTGGTCGTGAACGAGACCGAAGCGGCCGGACTGATCAGCGACGCGACGAGCTCAGCCGCCGGGGCCGACCCGCACGCCTACGCGCTGGCGTTGCGCCGCCTCGGCCCGCCCGAGGTGGTGGTCACCCTGGGTGCCGACGGCGCCGTGCTGGCCGGACTCGACGGGCACAGCCAGCACGTCCCGGCATTCCCGATCGAGGTGCTCGACGCGGTCGGCGCCGGCGACGCGTTCTGCGCCGAGCTGGCCGTGGCCCGCGCCACCGGAGAACGCGACCTGCACGTCGCGGTCCGCCGCGCGTGCGCGGCGGGTGCGTTGGCCGCGACCCGCCTGGGCGCGCAGAGCGCCCTGCCCAGCCGCCCGGAGGTCGACGCGCTGCTGTCGGCTGCGGAAACGCCGATCCCCGTCAGCGGAAAGGCGCACCATGCGTAGCGACGGCCTCTGGCATCCTCGCCTCATCGAGGTCTTGACCGGCCTCGGCCACACCGACATGATCGTCGTGGCCGACGCCGGCCTGCCGGTCCCGGCCGGTGTGGAGCGCATCGACCTGCTGTGGCGCCGCGGCGAACCCGGCTTTCTCCCCGTGCTGCGGACCGTCCTCGCCGAAGGCGTTTTCGAGCACGCCACGATCGCCACCGAACTCACCGATCAGGCCACCGTCGAAGGCCTCGCCGCCTCCCTCGGCCACATCGGCCGGTCGGCCGTTCCGCACGAACAACTCAAGGAACTCACCGCGGGCGCCCGCGCGGTCATCCGGACCGGCGAGGCCACCCCGTACGCCAATGTCGTCCTGCACGCAGGCGTCGCGTTCTGACGTTCGCCCCCGCGCCGCACCCGTCCGACACCTGCGGCAGGAACAGCACCACCCCCCGACACAAAACACGAAGGAGAACCCCCATGAACCGAAGGGTTGCGCTCGCCGCCATCGCTGCCGTGGCAACCGCTTTCCCGCTGGCCGCCTGCGGTCAGGAGGGCAGCGGTGAGGCCGCGGCGCCCAAGCCGACCGGCAAACCCACCGTCTGCCTGGTCATGAAGTCACTCGCCAACGAGTACTTCCAGCAGATGCAGAAGGGCGCCGTCGACCACGTCGCCAAGCTCGGCAACGTCACCCTCGACTCGAGCGGAACGCAGAACGAGACCGACGTCGACGGTCAGGTCGCGCTGGTCGAGAAGTGCATCACCAAGCAGGTCCACGCCATCGTCCTGGCCCCGGCCGACTCCAAGGCGCTGGTGCAGTCGGTGGCGAAGGCCACGAAGGCCGGCATCAAGGTGGTCAACATCGACGTCAAGCTCGACGACGACGCGCTCAAGCAGGCCGGCGTCGACGTGCCCTTCGTCGGCCCCGACAACCGCGAGGGCGCCAAGCAGTCCGGCCTCGAGCTGGCCAAGGTGCTGGGCAAGGGCGCGAAGGTGGTCATCCTGGAAGGTAACCCCGGCGCCGACAACGCGCTGCAGCGCAAGAACGGGTTCAACGACGCGGTGACCGAGGGCGGACTGGAGCTGCTGGACTCGAAGACCGCGCACTGGGAGACCGACGAGGCGCACACCGTGTTCGGCAACATGCTCACCGCGCACCCCGACATTCAGGGGGTGCTGGCCTCCAACGACTCGATGGCGCTGGGCGTGGCCAAGGTCATCGAGGAGCGGAAGGCCAACGTCAAGGTCGCGTCGTTCGACAACATCTCCGCGGTCAAGCCGTACCTGCAGAACGGCGTGCTGGTCTCGACCCTCGACCAGTACGGCTCGGACCAGGCGGCCAACGGCATCGACTACGCCATCAAGATGATCAATGGCGAGCAGGTGACCGGATGGCAGAAGACGCCGATCAAGGTCATCACCAAGGACAACGTCGGCTGACACCGCCCGACCGACTGGGGTGGGGTCGCCGGAATCGACCCCACCCCAGCTTTCCTCACCATATGGGACCGCAGCCCCCGAAGGAGTCGGGTCACCATGCCGACCGTCAGCAACACCCCCCTGCTCGAGATCACCGGTTTGACGAAGCGATACGCCGGCGTGACGGCCCTCGAGGACGTCGACCTCAGCGTCGATGCCGGGGAGATCCACGTCCTCATCGGCGAGAACGGCGCAGGCAAGTCCACGCTCGTCAAGTGTCTCGCCGGTATCGAACGCCCCGACGCCGGTACGATGGCCCTCGCCGGGGTGCCGCACCGGCCCCTCACCGCCGCCGACGCGCTGCGAGCCGGCATCCAGGTCGTCCATCAGGAGCTGGCGCTGCTGCCGGCCCTGACCGTGGCGGAGAACCTGTTCCTGCAGCGGATGCCCGGGCGGCTCGGGCTCGTGGACCGCAAGGCGATGCGGCGGCGCGCCGGCGTACTGCTCGACCAGGTCGGGCTCGACGTCTCCCCGGACACGCCGGTGGAACGCCTGGGCATCGCGCAGATGCAGCTCATCGAGATCGCCAAGGCGCTGTCCGCGGAGTGCCGGCTGCTGGTGATGGACGAACCCACCGCCACGCTCACCCCGCGCGAGACGGCCACGCTGTTCGCGCAGCTGCACCGGCTCACCGACAACGGCGTGGCGGTCATCTACATCTCGCACCACCTGGAGGAGATCTTCGAGATCGGGGACCGCCTCACCGTCCTGCGTAACGGCCGGAACGTCCACACCGGGCCGGTCGCGGCGCTCACTCCGGCGGACCTGGTACGGAAGATGGTCGGCCGCGATCTCAACGCCGAGTACCCGCCAGTCACCGCCAGGCCGACCGGCGACGAGCTGTTGCGGGTCACCGACCTGCGGGTGACCGACGACGCGCCACCGGTATCGCTGTCCGTGCGCGCCGGCGAGGTGGTCGGCGTCGCCGGGCTCGTCGGCTCCGGACGCACCGAGACGATGCGGGCGATCTTCGGCGCCGACCGGGCCACCGGTGGCACCGTCGAGATTCGCGGCCGCACCGTGCGCATCGCGCATCCCCGCGACGCGGTGCGCCACGGCATCAGCTTTCTCACCGAGGACCGCAAGGCGCAGGGACTCGTCCTGGACCTGCCGATCGCCGCGAACATCAGCCTGGCCAGCGTCGATCGGGTCAGCCGGCTGGGCCTGCTGCGCCGCGCCGCCGAGAACGCATCCGCCCGCGAGCTCTCCGACCGCCTCCACGTCCGCTCGACCGGCCCGCAGCAGACGGTACGGGCACTGTCCGGCGGCAACCAGCAGAAGGTCGTGCTCGCGCGCTGGCTGGCGGCCGACACCGACCTGCTCATCGTCGACGAGCCAACCCGCGGCATCGACGTCGGCGCCCGGTACGAGATTCATCAGCTGCTGATCAACCTCGCCGAATCCGGGAAGGGTGTGCTCGTGGTCTCCTCCGACCTGCCCGAACTGCTCGGCATCTGCGACCGCATCGTCGTGTTCTCCAAGGGTCAGATCGCCGGCGAGGTCGACCGACCTGACTTCGACGCCGAGCAGCTGCTCAATCTCGCTTACTCCGGCTACCTCAAGAACGGAATTTCGGCATGACCTCGCTCAGTCAGGCCCGCGCCAACCCGCGCACCAACCGCATCGCCAGCCAGGTCCTCGGTGAGGCCGGCATCGGCATCGCGCTGGTGGTGCTGGCGCTGTTCTTCCTGGCGTTCGCACCACACTTCGGCACGGCGCAGAACATGCGCGACATCCTGACCCAGATCACGCTCAACACGATCCTCGCCGTCGGCATGACCTTCATCATTCTCGTCGGCGGCATCGACCTGTCGGTCGGCTCGGTCATCGCCCTGTGCGCCGTGGTGGCCGGCACCGCGATGAAGGGCGCAGGCGCCGGATCCATCCCCGTCGCCATCCTGCTCAGCCTCCTGATCGGTGCCGCGACCGGTTTCATCAACGGGTTCGTGACCGAACACTGGCGGGTGCCGTCGTTCATCGTCACGCTCGGCATGCTCTACATCGCCCGCGGCGCCGCCGAGCAGTACACCGGCGCGGCGACCATCTACAACCTGCCCACGGCGCTGACCAAGTTCGGCACCGCGACCGTCGCCGGCCTGCCCGCGGTCTTCGTCGTCGCGCTGCTCATGGCGGCCATCGCCTGGTTCGTGCTGTCCCGGACGGTCTTCGGGCGGCTGGTCTACGCCACCGGCAACAACGAAGAGGCAGTGCGCCTGTCCGGGCACCGCACCGGCGTCATCAAGGTAATCTGCTTCGTCATCGGCGGGGCCTGCGTGGGCATCGCGGCGATCATCTACATGGCACGGCTGGGCGTGGCCAGCCCGATTCTCGGGCAGGGATATGAGCTCAACGCGATCGCCGCGGTCGTGATCGGCGGCGCGAGCCTCTCCGGCGGGCGGGGTTCGGTGATCGGCACGCTGCTCGGGGCATGCCTGCTCGGCGTGCTGACGAACGGACTGCTGCTCATGGGCGTCTCGGACTTCCAGCGCATCATCGTGACCGGCGCCGTCATCATCGTGGCCGTGGTGCTCGACGCGTACCGCAAGCGGCTGTCGACCCGCCTGTCCGTCGTATAGCACCTCCGTTCCTGCACGCCAGCCGACCGGTGCACGCGCCGGTCGGCTGGCCTTGTCGATCAGGTTCCCGGGCGGGTTCAGGCGGTGATGGTGTACGAGTCGCCGTACACCTTCCAGGACAGCGGCACCCGCAGGTCGAGGTTGCCCGCGGCGAGGAACACGCGCTGGGCGGTGTCGACGCGGCTCGTGTCGCTGTGCGCCGCCTCGGTGCGCATCGCGGCGACCCGGGCGTCGAGGAACGCGTTGAGGTACGCGGTCTCGTCACCGCCCTGGGCCGGGCTCTTCGCCTTGGCGAGGGCCGCCTTGCGGATGCCGCCGAAGCTGGTGGCGTCGTTGCCGGGGCCGTGCATGACGAGCGCGTCGAAGTAGGCGAACTGGCCCAGGGCCCGCAGGCCGTCGGCCTTGGCCTGGGCGATCGCGGGGTTGAAGTACACCCGATCCCGCTCGTCGTCCTGGGCCTTACGCCATGCCGGGTCGGCCGCGGCGCGCTTCCAGTCGGCGACGAACGCCGCGCCGAGGCCCGTGTGCGAGGCGGTACCGTTCACGCTGCGCAGCGCCGGCAGATACTTCGCCAGGACGTTGCCGGGCACGGCCGCGGTGTAGGCCTCGACGACCTCGAGCATGTCGCCGGTGCCGGAGCAGAAGCCGATGATGCCACCGGTGTACCCGCGGCCGTCCCCGATGTCCTCGATGTACTGGTACTGGGCCCGCCAGTCGAGGCTGGAGTTCTCCGCTGAGGAGACGAGTTGCATGGCGATATCGGTACTGAGGTCCGCCCGCGGTGCCGGCGCCGGCACCGGTACCGGCGCCGATTCGATCCGGTGGCCGAAGACCTCCAGCTCGCCGAGCGCGAGGCCCTTCGTGCCGCGCGGGGTCGCCGTCAGCCGCACGAAACGCGCGCTGCCCTGAAGCCCGGCGATGTCGTCGGTATTGCCGTCGCCGGCGCCGGTGGCGTACAACGGCGCCCAGGTGTTGCCGTCGGCCGAGGTCTCCACGCGGTACACCTTGGCGAAGGCGGGACCCCAGGACAGCCGGACGCGGCTGACGGCGCTCACGGCCCCGAGGTCGACCCGCAGCCACTGCGTGCCGCGCCCGCTCGTCGTCCACCGCGTCGAGGTCTTCCCGTCCACGGCGCGCGCCGCGTTCCCCGCCGATGCGGCCACCGCCCGCCCCTTGGACACGACGGCGTCCGCCGCGTACGCGCTCGGCGCGCCGAGCGTCACCCCCGCGACCACCGCCGCGATCCCTGCCACCGTCCACCTTGCCGCCATGCCGAACCCACCCGTCCGTCGGAAACCCGGTCGGCGGAACCATCGGCACACCCGGACGCGCTCATGATCCCGGCAACCACCCCGCTCCCACCTCGCGACCGACCGTGGATGAGGCCGTCGCGGCCGGGCTGGGCACCGGACCCGCCCGGCCGCCGCCGGGGACCTCTTCGGGCCGCGGGTCGTGCGCGCCGGTCCAGCCGGTCAGGATGCGGCGGGCCCGGGCCTGCACGGCGCGGACTGTCCTGACGGGCCGGGCCCAGCCGGGTCCGGTGCGGGTCAGCGTTGCGCCGGGGCGTTCAGCAGCGCACGCCCCACCGCGGCCAGGGCGACGGCCTGGCTGACGGCCCCCGCGACCTCGAACCACTCGGTGCCGGCGACCAGGCCGGCGATGTGCAGCGGCGCCCAGGCGCCCAGCGCGAGGGCGACCCAGGTGGCCACGGTACGGCTGCGCAACAGCGCCACGGCCAGCAGCACCGTGCCCACGAGATTGCCGAGGACGAAGAGCAGGAACACCCACAACGCCGACGGGTCGGACTGGGCCTCGTCGAGCACCTCGGCGAAGCCGGCCGTCGCGCCGCCGTGGCGGGCCATAGCGAGCGTGACGAAGGTGTTCATGGCGATGCCGAAGTAGCAGATGTAGCCGCCCGCGGTGAGCGCCGCCGCGATGCCGGCGAGCCTGCGGCTGCGCTCGCCGACGAGCCGCTTGACGCCGAGGACGGCGGGCACGATGAGCAGGCTGCCGACCATCGCCGCCAGGCCGGAGAGCCGGGTCAGCCCGGGATGCGCGGCGGCGAGCGCCAGGGCACCGGCCCCGTCGCTGTCGCCGCCGCCGTCGCGGGTGGACCAGGCGTACGCGGCGTTGGCGACGACGAATCCCCAGGGCGCGGTGAACAGGGCCGCCGCGAGCGCGGTCGCGCGGCGGTGCGTGGTGGTTGTTTCGGTTGCACTGTCCAGCATGACGGTTCCAATCCGTGTGACGCCGGCTCGGCCGGCTAGGAGGACACCCCGGCGGGGCGCGCGCGGAGGGCGGGAGCCACCAGGGCGACGCAGAGCAGGGTGAGCACGATGCCGACCGCGGCGCCGACCTTGGCCGGGGCAGGGGCACCGGCCACGAAGAACGCGGGCACGGCGCTCAGCGCGGACAGCAGCAGGGTCACGATGACCGTGACGGCGCCGGCCCGAGATCGGTTCGGCCACGCCAGCACGACACCGACGATGGTGCCGAGACCGAGCACGGCGTCGATCACGAGCACCGCCATGGGCGGCCCGTCGGTACCGAACGGCAGCGAGACGACGTCGAGGAGACCGAGCAGGCCGGCCAGGACCAGGCCGGCGGTGAGGGAGATTGACCGCTTCATGGGCACAGCGTCCGGTTCGCCGGCCACCGATCGCATCCGTGCCAGCTCCCGGAAGATCTTCCGTACTGGCACGCATGCGCGCCGCCGCCGGGCGCCGCTACGGTGGGGCGATGTACGGGAAGCGGCTGGTCGCGTACCTCGCCGGGGCGGCGGTGCTCGCGTTGGCCGGGTTCGGGATCTACCTGGCGGTGATCGCCCGGGACGGGTCCGCCACGGTGGAGCTGGCGGTCGGCGAAGTGCTGGGACTCTCCTCCGTCCTCCTCGGCCTGACGGTCGCCACCCGACGCCCCCGCAACGTGGTCGGCCTGCTGCTCGTCTGCACCGGCGCCGCCTTCGTCGGGGTCGCCGTCAGCGACCTGTACCCGGCCGCCCTGGCCGTCGACCCGCGCCTGCCGCTGGCGGCCGTCTACGTCGACCTCGTTCGTGGCGCCTGGATGCTGCTGTACGTGCCGCCGGCCCTGTTGTTCCTGCTCGTGCCCGAGGGCCGGGTGCCCGGACCGCGTTGGCGCTGGGTGGTCGCGGGGCTGCTGGTGGTGCCGGTGCTGTTCATCCTGGCGGCGGCCTTCGACCCGACGCCGGCGGCGCGGTATCCGGGCGTGTCCAAGGCGTTCCGTGCGCCCCCCGAGGTCCAGGGCGCCATCGAGCCGTTCGCGTTCGTGTTGCTGCCGGTCTTCCTCGGCCTGCTCGTCGCGTCGCTCGCGTCGATCGTCGTGCGGTACCGCCGCACCGGCGGCGCCGTCGAGCGCGCCCAGCTCAAGTGGTTCGTGCTGGGGGCGAGCTTCCTGCCAATCACCCTCCTGCTGTGCTGGGCCGGCTATCTGGTGTTCGACCGGCCCGAGCTCGGCCTCGCCGGACTGATCGCGACCTACCTCGCGATCCCGGCGTCGACCACGATCGCCCTGCTCAAGCACGACCTGTACGACGTCGATCGG
This sequence comes from Dactylosporangium sp. NPDC051485, assembly GCF_040682015.1. Classification (NCBI taxonomy): domain Bacteria; kingdom Bacillati; phylum Actinomycetota; class Actinomycetes; order Micromonosporales; family Micromonosporaceae; genus Dactylosporangium; species Dactylosporangium sp. NPDC051485. Next base: position 100,008 of record NZ_JBFAZW010000020.1, on the reverse strand, counting down.
GCGCTGAGCACGACGGCGACCTATGCCCTCGCGACGGCGATGCTGCTGGCCTTCTACACGGCGGCGTCGTTCGTGGTCGGTCTCGGCGCGGGCCGCGGCTCGCCGGTGGCCGCCGCGGCCGCGACCGCGGTCTGCGCCGCCGCGCTCGCGCCGATGCGCAACCGTCTGCAGCGCTTCGTCGACCACCGGCTCTACCCGGCCCGGGAGGCGGCCATCGCCGCGATCGAGGACCTGCGCCAGCGGACCGACGCGGGCAGCGCCCGGCCCGAGCAGCTGGAGAGCGTCCTGCGCACGGCCCTGCGCGACCCGAGCCTGAGGGTCGGCTACCGGCTGCCCGGATCGGCCGCGATGCTCGACACGGCGGGACGCCCGGTGGAGCCGGACCTGGCCCCGTCCGGGCGGTCGGCCCCGGTACGGCTGGGCGGCAACGAGATCGGCGTCGTCGCGGCGGGCGGCGGGGCGAGCCGGGAACTGCTGCGCGAGGTGGCCTCGGCCAGCTCGCTGCTGGTCGAGGTCGTCCGGTTGCGGGCGGAGCTGGCCTCGGCGCTGGGGGCGGTGGAGGCCAGCCGGGCCCGGCTGCTGACCGCAGGGTATGAGGAGCGGCGCCGGCTCGAGCGGGACCTCCACGACGGCGCCCAGCAGCGGCTCGTCGCGCTCGGCATGAGGCTTCGGCTGGCCCAGCGCCACCTCGACGACGGCACGGTCGACGTCGACGGCCTCCTCGACCAGTCGGTGGCCGAGCTCGGCGACGCCGTCACGGAGCTGCGGCAGATCGCGCACGGGCTGCGGCCGAGCAGTCTCGACGACGGGCTGGACCGCGCGCTCGACGCGATGGTGGGCCAGATGCCGATCCCGGTGACGTTGGACCTGCGCACGGCCGACCCGATCCCCGACGACCTGGCGACGACGGCCTACTACGTGGTCACCGAGGCGGCGACGAACGCCGTCAAGCACGCGCAGCCCACCGCGATCGGCGTCACGGTGTGCCGGGACGCGGGACGGCTGACGGTCCGGGTGCGTGACAACGGCTGCGGTGGCGCGGTCGTCCGCCCCGGATCCGGCCTGGGTGGTCTCGCCGACCGGGTCGCCGCGGCCGGCGGCCGGTTGCGGGTCGTGAGCCCCGTTGCCGGAGGTACCACGGTGGAGGCGGTGCTGCCGTGCGAATCGTGATCGGTGAGGATTCCGCGCTCTTTCGCGAGGGACTGGCGCGCCTGCTGGCCGACGCGGGGCACGACGTGGTGGAGAAGGCCCACGATGCCCCATCCCTGCTGCAGGCGGTCGAGCGGACCGATCCCGAGCTCGCGATCATCGACATCCGGATGCCCCCCGACCGCACCGACGACGGCGCCCGCGCGGCCCGGCAGATCCGCACGACCCGGCCTCGCTGCGGGATCATGCTGCTCTCCCAGCACATCGAGACCCGGCATTCCGTCGAACTCGTCGCGCACGGCGGGTTCGGCTATCTCCTCAAGGACCGGGTCCTCGACGTCGACGAGTTCCTCGACGCGGTACGCAGGATCGGTGCCGGCGGCTCCGCCCTCGATCCCGAGGTGGTGCGCCGGCTCGTCGGCGGGCAGCGCAGCGACCGGCTGCTCGCCCCGCTCACCGAACGCGAACGCGACGTGCTGGCCCTCATGGCCGAGGGCCTGACCAACATCGGCATCGCTCGCCGGCTCTGGCTCACCGACCGCACGGTCGAGGCGCACGTCAGCTCGATCATGCACAAGCTGGGGCTGCCCACGTCGCAGGAGGGTCACCGGCGGGTGCTGGCGGTGCTCGCGTACCTCAACCAGCCTGGCCCCGCCACGCTCGCGCCATGACGACGGTCGCCGCGTCGGAGCGTTCGTGCCTGGCCGGGCCGGCCACCGCGTATGCGATCAGGCCGCCGCACGCCAGCGTCGCGGCCGTCACCGCGGCCGGCACGTTGCCCGGCGCCTGGGTCTGCCAGGTCAGCATCTGCCCGAGCACCTGCCCGGCCGCTGGATAGATCGTCGCGGCAAGCGTCCAGCCCAGCGGCGCGAACCAGGCCCGGCCCGCGCCGAGCAGCGGCGCGCTCAGCGCGGTCAGGCCGAGCAGGCCGGCAGCGTCCCTGATCACCAGTCCGGCCGGCCCGAAGCCGGTTGGGGTGAGCTGGGTCAGCAACGGCAGGCCGGCCACCACGGTCACGGCGGCGAGCAGGTGAGCGATCCGGCGCGGCGCCCAGGGCAGCGCGGCGGTTCGGTCCAGCTCCTCGTCGGGGCCGCCCAGGGTGGCGGTGAGCACCCCGGTCAGCAGCAGGACGGTGAGCACGACCATCGTGCGGCCCGGGGCGCTGTCGCTGGTGGCAGCGCCGAGCACCCACATCACCGCAATGCCCGCGGCGGCCCCGGCCAGCGCCGCCGGAACCCGGCGCGACCGAAGGTACAGCGTCAGCCACCTCATGCGTCGCTCAGCATCCCCTCGAGGTCGGCGCATCGCAGGGCGCCCTCGCGCACCGCCGTGACCCGGGCCAGCGCCCGCGCCTCGGGCAGCTTCCGCAGGCCCTGCCACAGCTGGCGGACGTGGTCGTTCCACCGGTCGTCGTCGACGCCGGGTTCGTCCGGTGGTTCGGTGCCGACCAGCCAGTACGTGGCCGCCCGCAGGATCGACGAGTCCAGCCCGCCGGGGCACCGGCCCACGTTGGCCAGCACCCGGCCGACGGTCCGCGGCACGAGGTCGTCCGGGAAGGCCAGGTGGCCGCGGGCGTCGACCGCGAAGGTCATCAGCGCCACCCCGGCCGGATCGGGTCCCGGCTCGGGCACACCGCTCCCCCAGGTGGCGGTGTCCTCGTGCGCCTCGGCCGGCGGCTGCGGCAACCTCGCGAGCAAGGCGAGCGCCTGCCGCGCCTGGGGCGTGACCTCGGGCAGCAGGGCGGAGTGGACCCGGGCAACGCAGACCTTCGGGGCGTCGGTCGTGCAGACGAGCTCCTGCGCGACCGGGTCGATCGCATGTTCGACGGAGCGGTCGTGCGGCAGCACCGTGATCGCCACGGCCACGCCGAGCACCAGCGGCAGCAACGCCGCCATCCGCGCCCGGCGCCGCTCGGCCCCGTGCAGGACGTACACGGTGACAACAAGCGCCACCAGCCACACCGCCTGGGCGGCGGTGAGCCGGCCGGACACCGTCTCGTAGTCGCTGAACTGGCTCATCCCGTACATCGGGGAGAACAGCATGCCCAGCCACTGCTGACCGCGGGCCGCCGCCGGGAAGCCCATCAGCCAGCCGATGCCCGCGCACGCGAGCACCGGACCGGCGGCGATCGACGGCCACAGGCGACCGACCGCGATGCCCAGCCAGGCCGCCGCGGCCACGGTGAGGGCCCCGACGGTCACCACGGCGAATGCCGCCGCGGGCAGATACCGGGCGGTGCCGGCGATCCACGGCGCGGTCACCGCCAGGACCGCCAGGTAACCGCCGATCACGGCGAGGCCGAGCGCGCCGAGGACCGGCAGGACCCGCTGCAGGCGTGGCCGGGGTGTGCTCTCGACGAGTTCGGACAGGCCGGCCCGGGACTCCCGGCGGCCCTGCCAGGCCCCGGCCGACAGCGCCAGCGGGGCCATCGCCATGAGGTACTCGCGCTCGATCATGGCCAGCGCCATCCAGCCGGACGACCAGCGCTGCGGGGCGACGTAACACATGACCACACCGGCAACCAGCAGGATCAGGCCGGCCCAGAGGGCGGCGGAGCGGCGCAGTTCGATGCGCAGTATGCGGCTCATCGGCCCGCCTCCGCCCGGTGGCGGCGCAGCAGGGCAGAGTAGCCCCGCTCGGCCGGGCTGTCCCCGGCGTCGCTGGAACCGCCCTCGGCGATCAGCGAGGCGGTGGTACCGCTGTGCACCAGCCGGCCCTCATTGAGCAGGACGACGTCGGTGCATGCGGCCACGACGTCCTCGACCAGGTGGGTGGAGACCAGGACGCAGCTGTCGACGCCGAGGTCGCGCAGCAGTTCGCGGAAGTCCAGGCGCTGCTCGGGGTCGAGGCCGACGGTGGGCTCGTCGAGCAGCAGCAGTTCCGGGTCGTTCACGATCGCCTGGGCGATGCCGGCCCGGCGCAGCATGCCGCCGGACAGCGTCTTCATCCGCGCATCGGCCTTGGCGGCAAGCCCGACCCGGTCGATCGCCCGCTGCACCGCCGCCGGCACCTCGGGCTTGGGCATCTCCTTGAGCCAGGCCACGTACTCCACGAACTCGCGCACGGTGAACCGCGGGTAGAAGCCGAAATGCTGCGGCAGATAACCCAGGGCGCGGCGCACCCGCCGCAGCTCGGCGCGGCCGTGCACGGGCGCGCCGAGCACGGTCAACGTGCCGCCGACCGGTTTCACCACGGTGGCCAGGGCGCGCATCAGCGTGGTCTTGCCCGCGCCGTTGGGCCCGAGCAGGGCGTGCACGCCGGTGCCGAGCGCCAGGTCGAGTCCGTCGACGGCCAGGTGGGTGCCGGCCTTCACCCGCAGGCCGTCGGCCTGCACGATCCAGGGATAGGCGGTGGGGGCCGTATCGGCCGCGCGCACCATACGCATGGTGATGCCTTTCGTAGCAGAACCAGGGGAACGCTCAGGAGTGGCTGGTCAGCCGGCGGAAGTCGGCGGCGCGGCGGACCACGGCGCCGGCCAGCACCGCGGTGGCCAGCGCCCAGACGGCGGCGCTGCCGGGCCGCAGCACGACCGGCAGGTCCTCGGTGATCAAGGTCGGCGCGACCACGGCCAGCGCCCACAGCGCGCCGAGGCCGGCGGCGGCGCGGGGCACGCCGACCAGCGCGCCGACCGCGAGGGTGCCGGCGGTGAACGCCAAGCACGGCAGCAGCATCAGCGCCAGCGACGTCCCGGTACCGGCACCGATCAGGGCCAGCACCGGAACGATCACGGCGAGCACTCCCAGCGTGCGCCGCAGCAACATGGTCAGGCCGGCCACGGGGGTACTGGATATCAGTTCCCCGGCCGGGTCGAGGCGACGGCTCCAGGCGGCCGCCACCGCGGGCAGCGGAGCGACCGGGGCGAGCAGCAGCACGAGTGACGGCAGGCCGGGCAGCAGCCGGTTCAGCACCGACGCGCAGAGCAGCACCGCGACGGTCATGGTGGCCCACGGCGCCAGCGCGACGACCAGCCAGCGGCGCCGCGGCCCCGACCAGCGGCGGGCCCGCCGGACTGGGGCGGGCCCGGCGGCGATCTCCCGGTCGAGTCCGGCGGCAACCCGGTCGAGCAGGGCGAGGGTGTCCCCGGCCGCCCGGCCGGCCAGCCGGGCGCGGCAGTCCGCGCACTCCTCCAGGTGGATCTCGACCGACCAGACAGCGGCCTCGTCCAGGCCTCGGCCGCCGGCGGCGTACTGCGCGATCGCGGCGGAACTCGGGTGCATGGTCATGACAGCGCCTCCCGCAGGGCGATCCGGGCCCGCCGCGCGCGGGACCTCACCGTGTTCTCCGGCACGCCGAGCAGCACGGCCGTCTCGCGGGCGCTGAGCCCGTCGAGCGCCATGGCGCGCAACACCTCGCGCATCTCGGGCGGCAGCGCCAGCAGCGCCCGCTCGAGGTCCTGGCCGATCCGACCGGCCAGCACCTCGTCCTCGGCTGCCGGAACAACCGTCTCGGCGGGCGGCACGGCCGACACCTGCGGCTGCCGGGCGCGCCTGCGGAACGCGTCGACCAGCCGGTTGGCGGCGATCGTCCAGAGCCAGCCGACCGCGCTGCCGGAGGTGGCAGCGCCGGCGAAACTCCCGGCCGCCCGCCAGACCGCGAGATAGGTCTCCTGCATCACGTCGGCGACCACGTCGTCGTCGGCGCAGCGCCGGCGCAGCCGCACGGCGAGCCACGGCGACGTACGCCGGTACAACTCGTCGAAGGCCCGCCGGTCGCCCGCCGCCGTGCGGCGCACGAGTTCCGCCTCGTCGAGCGCGTCCAAACTTCGTCCCACATCAGGCAAGACGACCATCCCACCCGATCTGGTGCATCGCCGAGAGTGTCCCGCGTCACAGGCGGCGGCGCCGATTCAGCGCGTATGCGCGATCAGCGTGATGCGGTCGAGTCGTATGCCGTCCGGGCGGCGTCGATGTCGCCGATGTGCCGCTCGGCCCATGCGGTCACCGCCGCCATTGCCGGGAGCAGGCTCTCGCCGAGCGGCGTGAGCCGGTACTCCACGCGAGGTGGCACCGAACCGGTTACCGACCGCGTCACCAGGCCGTCGCGTTCCAGCCCGCGCAGCGTCTGCGTGAGCATCTTCTGGGTGGCTCCCGCGACCATGCGGGACAGTTCGCCGTGCCGGCGTGGCCCGTCTGCGAGTTCCTTCAGGATCAGGCTGACCCAGCGCTCCCCCAACCGGTCCAGCACGCGGTGTGTCGGGCATGCGGCCATCGACATCAGGTACGCCGAACGCGCACCAGCCCGGCGTTCGGCAGTTCCACCGGTTGCCATCGCATCCTCCAGGCACCTCAAAGTGCGTACTGCCGACGAGACAGCCTCAACCCTATCGTCGGGACATGAGCATGATCGGAATCCTCGGCGCCGGCAACGTGGCTCGCGCACTGGCCCCGGCGCTGGCCGCGGCCGGACACGACGTCGTCGTCGGTACCCGCGACCGCCTGGAGTCCACGGCCGCTTCGGCGGACATCGTCGTCAACGCGCTGCCTGGCGCGGTGTCCGTCGAGGTACTCCGGCGGTTGCGCCCGGCGCTGACCGACAAGGTGCTCGTCGATGTCGCCAACGCGGTGGAGCAGGGGCCGGACGGCTTCGCGTCTCGCCTGCTCTACCCCAACCTCGCGGAAGCGCTGCAACGCGCCCTCCCCGACACTCACGTGGTCAAGGCGCTGAACACGGTGGGACCGGCAGCGCTGATGGTCGACCCGGCCAGCGTGGCGGTACCGCCGTCGACCTTCCTCTGCGGTGACGACGCCGACGCCAAAACGGCGGTGGCCGGGCTGCTCACCGACCTCGGCTGGGCGCCGCAGTGGGTCATCGACCTCGGTGGCGTCGCGAATGCCTGGTGGCCGGAGTCCTTCGTACTCATGGTCCGGCCGCTGATCGCCGCCGTGGGACCGGTCCCATTTGCGCTGGCGATCGCGCGTTGAGCCTTCTCCCGGGACTGAGGCAATCGTCGGCGGCGCTGCGAACGGGCCGGGGCCGCTCGCAGCGCCGCCGAGCCGGCCTCAGCTGTTCAAGGCCGTCGTCGGCGGGATTCGGGCCGCGCGCGCGGCCGGGTAGAGCCCGGCCGCGGCCCCAATCATGAGCGTGGAGGCCAGTCCCACCACCACGGCCAGGGGAGGCACGACGATCGGCCAGTCGTTGAGCAGGGCGATCACCGTGGTGACCGTCGCGCCGAGGAGCGCGCCGATGACGCCGCCGAACGCGGACAGGACGAGTGCCTCGGCGAGGAACTGGATGCGGATGTGTGCCCGGGTCGCACCGAGGGCGCGCCGCAAACCGACCTCCCGGTGGCGTTCGATGACGGAGATGATCATGGTGTTGGCGACGCCGATCCCGCCGACGAGGAGTGCGATACCGCCGAGGCCGACGAGCAGGCCGGTGAAGGCCTGATCGATCGCGGCCTTCGCGGCGAGCGCGTCGGAGGGCCGTGAGACGCTGACGTCACCCGGGAACTGCGGCTGGACCGTGCCGGGCAGCAGGGAACGGACCCGGTCGAAGGCGGCCTCCACCGAGCGTACGTAGACGGTCGACGGGTTGCCCTCCCATCCGAACAGCTCGGCCGCGGCCGGGCCGCCGATCAGGGCGGCGGTGTCCAACTCGGGCGCCAGCGGCGACGCGGCCAGGATGCCGATCACCGTGAAGGACCGGCCGCCCAGCCACACCTGCACGCCCGGTGCCACCACGCCCAGCCGCTCGGCGGCGGTGGCGCCCAGGACGACGGAGGGGAAGGTCGCCGTGGCGGAGTTCAGCCATGCGCCGGCGCTCAGCTTGCTCCGGGTGACATCGAGCAGGCCCAGGTCAGCCGCGATCACCCGGAGGCCGGCGGTCGCCGACGGGTCGATCAGCTCGCTGCGGTACACGTGGACCGCCTGGAGCATCGCGACGCCGCTTGCCGCCTCGACACCGTCGACGAGCCGGACCTTGCCGATGGTCTCGGGGGGCAGCTTGGTCTGCTCCCCGAAGAGGTTCTTGGCCGGTTCGGCGCGCAGGAGATTGGTGCCCAGGCTGCTGAGCTGCTCTTGCACTCGCTGCTGGCTCGATGCCGAGATGCCGACCACCGCGAGCATCGCCGCGATGCCGATGGCGATGCCGAGTGCCGAGAGCACGGCGCGCAGCGGACGGGCGCGCACTCCGGCAACCGCGAGGCGCGCGACGTCGGCCGGCAGCAGGGAGGATCGCGGGGTACTCATGCGGCATCCTCCTCGCTCCAGGCGGTCCCGCGCTCGTCGGAGACGACCCGCCCGTCGCGCACCGCGATGCGCCGGGGGAAGACCGCGGCGAGCTCCGCGTCGTGGGTGATGACGACGACCGTCGTGCCGGAACTGTTCAACTCGCGCAGCAGTGCGACCACCGCGGCGCCCGATTCCGAGTCCAGATTGCCGGTCGGTTCGTCCGCGAGCAGCAGCACCGGGTCGCCGACGACGGCGCGGGCGATCGCGACCCGCTGGCGTTCACCACCGGAGAGCTGGTTCGGCTTGTGACCGGTGCGATGACCGAGGCCGACACGCTCCAGGGCGATCCGGGCACGGCGGCGGCGCTCGGCTCGCGGGACGCCGGAGTAGAGCATCCCGTCCGCCACGATGTCGAGCGCCGCAACGCCCTCTGCCAGATGGAACTGCTGGAACACGAACCCGATGCGATGGGCCCGCAGCGCCGACAGTTCCGCATCGGACATGCGCTGCACGTCCACCCCGGCGATCGTCGCCGAGCCGGCGGTCGGCCGGTCGAGGGTGCCGATCAGGTTCAGCAGCGTGGACTTGCCCGACCCGCTCGGGCCGACGACGGCCACCAGCTCGCCCTGATCGATCGACAGGCTGACGCCCGCGCACGCGAGTACCGACGGCTGGCCGTAGCTGCGCTCGACACCGTCGAGCCGGATGATCTCGTTCATATCTTCGGGATCACCACGTTCTGTCCTGCCTCCAGCCCGTCGCCGGAGATCTCGACGCGACCACCGGCGAACAGCCCGGTCGTGACCGGGACACGAGCGACCATGCCGTCCGGGCGCACCACGTCGACGCCGAAGTGCTTGTCGTCGAGGGCGATCAGTGCGGCGACCGGAATCGAGAGCACGTGCTCGCGGGTCTCGGCCGGGAAGCTGACCGTCACGCCGGCCTGCTGCAGATCGCCGCCGGCCGCCGGGTCGTCGAGCGTCACCACGACCGGGATGACGACGTTGTCCCGGTCGCCCTCCTGCTGGGGCGTGCCGACCGAGACGACCTTCCCCTTCGTCCGCGTGCCGTCCGGCAGCATGATGTCCACCGCGCCGTCGACCTTCGCCAGCTGCTGATTCGCCAGCTGAAGCTTCACGGACACCCGCTTCTGCAGCTCGGTGACCGACAGCACCGCGGCGCCGCCGCCCACGGACCCGCCCCGCTGCGCCTTGACCGACTGGACGCGCACATCCCCCTGGTCGAACACGATGCGGCCGAGGTCGACGCGGCCGGTCCGCGGCTGACCGGTTGCCTTCTGCCAGGCGAGGATGGCCGAGGTCGTCTTCGACGTGAACTTCCGGCCCGGCTTGCCGGCGAGGAAGCCGAGCGTCTTCAGGTTCTCCTCGAGCTGCTGGACGTCGGGCCCGTCGCTCATCCCGGACTCGAACGACCGCCAGGCCGGCAGCGATCCCCGCAAGAGGTACACCCCGACGTTGTCCACCGAGAAGAGCGGCTGGCCTACGCCCACGGTCGTGCCCGGCCGCGGCGCCGCCGTGAGCACGCCGGACAGCGTCGAGCCGACGTCGTGCGGGTCGGCGTACGCCAGCGTGCCGGAGGCCTTCACCGAGCCGGACAGCGTTCCACGCTCGATCGGGGCCTGCCCGGCGGCGAGGTGCTGGCTCGGGGCGGAAGGTTCGGTCAGCGCGGTGGCGGCGAAGACTGCCCCGCCGCCCACCACCACGAGGGCGGCGACCGCGGCGACGGTCCAGCCGGTCCTCTTCCGCCGGCGGTGCGCCTGCGACGCGTGGTCCGGGGACGTCATCATTGCCCTGCCGGCGTGAGCGTGCCCAGGCTGCTACCGCATTTGTCGAGCACGTTCTTGGGCGTTCCGCTCGGGACGTTCAGCCCTTCGCCGGGAATGGGATCCGGCACATTCACGCCGTTGTCGCGGTAGCAATTCGCCATCTTGAGCAACGCCTTTTGCTGCTCCTGCTCGATCTTCGCCGTCTCTTCCTTGCTCAGTGGCGGCGGGTTTCCCACCTTCTCCGTGCACTTGTCCAAGACCGCCGCCGGCGCCTCCGGGACGTTATTGAGCACGCTGCCGTCCGGGCCGGGTACCGGGTCCTGCACATCGACACCGTTGTCGCGCAGACACTGCGTGTACTTGAGCGTCCAGACCTGGCGGGAGTCGGCGGCCGGTGCGGAGGCCGAGCCGCTCGCGGCGCCGCTGTCCGTACATCCGGTGAGCGCAAACAGCAGGGCGGGAACGGCCAGGATCGCCGCGAGCCGGCCGGGAGACCGGGTGCTGAGGTTCATGAAGGTGCCCTTCCGTTGCGAGAGGCTCGGTGCGAGCGCTGAGCCCAGTCAACGGCGGGTTGCGTTTCGGCAGTGTTCAAGGATTCCTTTATGTTCCTGTGACACCGCGTATGATGAAATGCCCGTAAAGCGGCATGTGGCGAAATTCCCGCAGGCACACGATCGATTCATGAGGGGGCGCCATGCGCGTGCTGATCGTGGAGGACGAGGTCTACCTCGGCGAGGCGATCCAGACCGGACTGCGGCGGGAGACGATCGCGGCCGATCTCGTGCACGACGGTGAGCGCGGGGTCGAGGAGCTGAGCGCGAACGACTACGACGTGGTGGTGCTCGACCGTGACCTCCCCGGCCTGCACGGTGACGACGTCTGCGCCTGGGTGGTGTCGAACCGCCCGGCCTGCCGGGTGCTCATGCTGACGGCCGCCGGCGGTCTCGGCGACAAGGTGCGCGGTTTCGAGCTCGGCGCCGACGACTACCTGGCGAAACCGTTCGACTTCCCCGAGCTGGTGGCGCGGCTGCGGGCACTCGAGCGCCGCTCGGCGCCGGGCCGGCCCCCGGTCATCGACATCGCCGGGGTGCGGCTCGATCCGTTCCGGCGGGAGGTGTACCGAGACGGCCGGCTCGTCCGGCTGACGCGCAAGGAGTTCGCGGTGCTGCATGTGCTGATGCACGCGGACGGCGGGGTGATGAGCGCCGAAACCCTGCTGGAGAAGGCGTGGGACGCCAACGCGGACCCCTTCACCAACACGATCAGGGTGACGATCTCGAACCTGCGCAAGCGGCTCGGATCCCCTTCGGTGATCGAGACGGTGCCCGGCAGCGGATACCGGTTCGGCGCATGAGCCGGGGCAAACGCCGGTTCACCCTCCGGGCCAGGCTCGCCGTCACCTACGCCGCGCTGCTCACGGCCACCGGCGCCCTCATGCTCGGCGTGGTGTATGCGTTCATGCGCTACGTGCCCGACTACTCACTCACGCCGGCGGCGAGCGTCGGGCCCCTCAACGATTTGCCAACCGCCGCCCCGGGAGCGTCCCCGCCGGCCTCGGCCACCCCGACCAATCTCAATTCCGTGTTCCCGCTCCCCGAGGTCAACAACGCGAGCGACGTCTTCACGTTGCTCCTGACGGTCTCCATCGGCGCCTTCGTCGTGCTCGCGCTGATCGGCGCGCTGGTCGGCTGGATCGTCGCGGGCAGGATGCTGCGCCCCCTGCAGGCCATCAACCGCGTGGCCAAGCGCGCGGCGGCGGGCGATCTCACGCAGCGCGTCGGCGGCGACGGGCCGCACGACGAACTGCGCGACCTCTCAGCGACACTCGACGACATGCTCGCGTGGCTGGAGCGATCCGTCGGCGAGCATCAGCGTTTCGCCGCCAACGCCTCCCACGAGCTGCGCACCCCGATCGCGACCACGCAGACCCTGCTGGATGTCGCGCTCGCCGACCCGGACGTCGATCTGCCCACGCTGCGCCGCACGGCGGAGCGGATCCGCGAGATCAACCAGCGCAACCGAGAGACGATCGAGTCGCTCCTGACCCTGGCCGACGCCGACGGCGGCCAGCTGCGTCACGAGCGCGTGCGGCTCGACGCGCTCGTGCACGACGCCCTGCGCGTCGAGGCGCCCGCGGCGGACGCACTCGGCCTCACCGTCGGGGCCGAGCTGGTGCCGGCCACGATCGCCGGCGATCCGGCGCTCCTGCGCCACGCGGTGGCCAACCTCGTGCAGAACGCCGTACGCCACAACGTGCGGGACGGCCGCGTCCGGATCACGGTCGACCACACGTCGACGGACGTGCGCCTCGTCGTCGAGAACACCGGCGCGGCGCTGTCCGAGGCACTCGTCGCCACGCTGACCGAGCCGTTCGTCCGCGGCCACGGCCGGGTGGCCGGTCCGGGCCGAGGGCACGGTCTCGGGCTGGCGCTCGCGCGCAGCGTGAGCGAGGCGCACCACGCCCGGCTCGTCCTGCACCCCCGCGACGAGGGCGGCCTCATCGCCGAGGTCCGCTTCCCGGTGGCGGGCGACGACGGCTGAACGGTCGCCTTGCGCAGGCCGCCAGCGCGGTCATGCGGCGCCGAGGTCGGGCAGGTCCCGCAGCTGACGGCGGGAGTTGATGCCGAGCTTGCGGAAGATGTTGCGCAGATGCGCGTCGACGGTGCGGGGGCTGAGGAACAGGCGAGCCACGACCTCGTTGGACGTCGCGCCGCTCGCGACCAGCTGCGAGATGTCCAGCTGGCGCCGATCGCGGCGGACGTCTCCGGCAGCCGTCCAGGACGCCCGTCAGCCGGCCCGGCGAGAGGATCAGCAGACCGTGGTCCGGCGCACCGTCACCGCGGTGCCGTCATCGGAGGCATCCGCCACCACGCTCACCGGTCCGTCACGGTAGGCGACCCGGTTCGACGCCGCCACCGCGAACGCCCGGGCCTGCGGGGGCACCGGCACCCGGTCTGCCAACCTCCCGCTGTCGGTGCTCACGCTGACCCCGGCCACCGTCACGATCTGGCCGCCCGCCTTCGCGCCCTGGCACGGCAGCGATGCCGTGTTGAACCCGGCCGGGGTCGTGCCGAGTGCCGTCAGCACATCCCGAATCGCCGACGCCGCCGGATCCCCGGGCGCCGGGCTGGCCTCGACCGGATCGCTGGGCCCGGCCACACAGCCGGTCTGCGCCTGCGCCACCAACCACCCCGGGCCCAGCTGCCGTACCGACAGCTCCACGCCGGCACCGGCCTCCGCGACCAGCGGCCGGGTCGAACCCGACAGCGCCGTCTCCCGCCGCGGCTGGTACGACGCCGGCAGCCGCTGCTCGATCCCGGACAGGACCGACTCCTCGTCCCCGCCCGGGACATACAGATCCGCGGCGCGGGTGTACCGGCCACCACCGCGCAGCACGCCCAGCGGGCAGGTCGCCGCCCGGACCATGCCACTGACCGCCACCGCCGCGTCATCACCCGCGGCGACCAACACGTCCGCCACTCCCCGGTCCATCACCGCCACGCTGTCACGCACCTGCGGATCCCGCGACGCATCCCACCGCCACAACCCGGCCAACCCCGCGGCCACCACGAGCACCGCGGCGGCACCCGATCCTGCCACCACCCAGCCACGCCGCATCGACATGCCCTGAATTCTCCACCACCAGCATGCGCGGCCGGCGCGGTCGTCTGGGATCAGGTGACGTCGTCCCACGACGGCCGCGCCGCCGGTGGAGCCGCCGGGCCGGGCGCCTCCCGGGCGACGGTGCCGGCGGTGGTCACGGCGGCCTGCGCGTCGCGATGCGCGCCCTGGGCCGTTTCGCGTACGTCGTCGTAAAGGTCCTGCAGCGGCTTGCGCAGGGCTGCCTCGTCGGCCTCGCTGAGGAGGTGCTTGCGCAAGAACGTCTTCGGATGCAGGTCTTCCAGCTGCAGGTCGGTGCCGAGCTCCCGGCCCAGGTCACCGGTGGCATTGCGGGCCATCTGCCGCACGGTGCGCAGCATGCGCATCCCGTCGCTGATCGCCTTCGGCAGCCGGTCGGGTCCGAAGACGAACAGCCCAACCAGGATGATCACCACCAGGTGCCAGCCGCCAAGGTTCTCCAAACCCATCGTGCCGCCTCCTTCTCGCGCCCTCGGTGGCAACCCTACCCACGCACCGGGCGGGTCCCGGACTGCCCGCGCTGCCGATCACCACAGGCCACCGAGGACGATAGCCTCGCCCCGGTCTGCCGGCTAGAGACGGGCGGCGGCCGGGTGCCGGCAACGCTACGGCGTATCACCCGCCCCGCGACCTGACCACGACCCGGAAGTCCCGGCAACGCCAGCCGCGGCCTGCCGCGCCCGGGCGGTGCTGCGGACGGAGATCTATCGGCGGAAACGGCCGCCGGCCCGGGATGGCGCCCCGGCACCCGAGCGCCGACGCCGCCACCCGTCGAAGCCGGTCACGTGAGGAATCGTCGGATCGCCTCGGCGATGTCACCGGCGTGAGTCTCGAGCGCGAAGTGGCCGGTGTCGAGGAAGCGGACGTCGGCCTCGGGCAGGTCGCGCCGGAAGGCCTCGGCCCCGGCCGGGAGGAAGAACGGGTCGTTGCGCCCCCAGATCGCGAGCAGGGGCGGCCGGTTGGTGCGGAAGTACTCGTGGAACGCCGGGTAACACGCCACGTTGCTCGCGTAGTCGAGGAGCAGGTCGAGCTGGACCTCATCGACGCCGGGGCGGGCCAGGTAGGCGTTGTCGAGCCCGTAGCCGTCGGGGCTCACCCGGGACAGGTCGGCGACGCCCTCGGTGTACTGCCAGACCGTCGTCTGCGGCGCCAGCATGAACCGGACCGCCTCGCGGTTGGCCGGGGACGGGTCGCGCCAGTAGGAACGGATCGGATCCCAGCCGTCGCTGAGCCCCTCCTCGTAGGCGTTGCCGTTCTGCGAGATGATCGCGGTGATGCGCTCGGGGTGGCGCAGCGCGAGCCGGAACCCCACCGGCGCACCGTAGTCGAATACATACAGCGCGAAGCGGGCGAGCCCGAGCCGCCCGGTCAGACCCTCGATGACGTCGGTGAGGCGCTCGAAGGTGGCTCGCTCGGTCACGGCCGACAGTCCGAAGCCCGGAAGATCCGGGGCGATGAGGTGGAACCGGTCGGCGAGCAGCGAGATCAACTCGCGAAACATGTGGCTCGCGGACGGAAAGCCGTGCAGGAGCAGCAGCGTGGGCGCGCCGGGCGGCCCGGCCTCCCGGTAGAAGACCGGCAGGCCGTCGACCTCGGCCGTGCGGTACCGGACGTCAGTCATCGACCCGACCGTCCCCCGGACGGGGAGGAGCCGGCGCCACCCATCCCGGACGACGACCAGCCCGCCTTGCCGGTGCACGGCGCGCTGGGGCTGCTCGCCGCTCTGCTCTGCGGTACACCCGCGGCGGCGTACACCCCGACACCTGGGCCCGGCTCGGCGCCGCCGGCCAGCTCGGTGCGTTTGACGGTCAGACGCCGGGTGAGCCCGTTGGGGGCAGGTGACCGTGCCGGCTTCCGTGTCGATGGTGAAGTCGTCGATGGTGAACCCGTCGGGCACGGCCGGGCGCAGGGGCGCGGGTTTGATGATCGCGGTGTGGCCGGCTTCGCCGAGGGCGGCGCGGGCCTCGCCGGCGCCGTAGGCGGTGTCGCCCAGCACCTCGAACTCGCGCACGCCGCCGCCGGCGGTTGTGGTGTCCGGGCGGGTGTGGGTGCCGAGGTCCTGGTCGAGCAGGGCCAGTCCCGTCCGGGACCAGAACGACCCTACACCCACCGATTATCGACCAAACCCGATCAAACCGGGGTAACGGCGCGCCGGACTATTCAGCGGTCTCCCAGTGAGCGGGCCTGGTGGCGGGCCCCGTCGAGGCGGATGCGGACGGTGCGGAGCAGGTCGATGAGGGTGGCCAGCCGTTCGTCGTCGAGGTCGGCCAGGCCGAGCGTGGCCTCGGGGTGCATGGCCTGCATGGCCTGGCCGATGAGGGCGCCGCCGTCGGCGGTGAGCCGGATCGTGCGTCGGCGGGCGTCGGCTGGGTCGAGGTGGACGCTCACCGCGCCGCGGTCGGCCAGGGTCCTCACCGTCTTGGACACCGCCGGCTGGTTGACCTCCATCGCGTCGGCGATCTCGCCGATGGTGCAGCCGTCCGGGTGGCCGGTGAGGTGCAGCAGCAGGCTGGTGTGGGTCATGGTCAGGCCGAGGGGGCGCAGGGCCCGGTTGAGCCGGGTCGTCATCAACTGGTGGACGATGGCGAGTTCGCGCACCATCGCCCCCTGCTGCTGCGGTCGTTGCGGCCGGGCCATGCGGCGTCCTCCTACTTGATGTTGAAGATCCCCACCACGTGCGGGGTGTCGACCAGGGTGTGCGGCGCGACGGCGTGGTAGGCCCACACGTGGACCCAGGCGTTGCCGGTGCGCAGCGTCAGCACGCTCTTCACCATGCCAGGTCCGGTGTACTGCAACAGCACCAACCCGATCGACACCGCCGCGCCGGCCGGGGTCCGCAGCACGGTCCACGCCTCGAAGAAGTGCAGCAGCGCGTACGTCAGCCCGCCGAGCACGACGGTGGCGGGCACGGAGCGGGTCAGCGCGCGGTAGCGGGGCAGCAGGATCGAGTACACCAGGACCATGGTGGGCAGCACGGAGCCGAGGAAGTACAGGCCGAACGCGGCGGGCACGCCCTTGACCAGCTGGGCGGGGCTGAGGTGCAGCACGGCGGCGGAGAGCCCGCCGAGCTCGTTGAGCGACTCCAGGATCATGACGACGAGGATGACCAGCAGGTCGTTGCGGCGGTTGGACGAGCGCAGGCTCAGCTGTTCGGCGGTGTAGCGCTGGCGGAAGTACAGCCAGGGCAGCAGGGCATAGACGACGAAGTTGTACCCCGCCCAGACATAGGCCTCGTAGGGCGTCACGTGCTGGTGGCCGTAGAGGGTGCCGGCCAGGTGGAAGCTGATGGGGTGCTCGCCAAGCAGCCACCCCAGCGCCACCCCGACGATTTGCCCGGCGGCGGCGTACGCGAGCACTCCGGCGACCTCCCGCGCGGCAACGCGCCGCTCGGGCGCCCGCGCCGCGAGATCGACCGTGGCCCGCTTGCAGGTCAGCAGGTAGATGACGCCGACGAGCAGCGCGACGGCGACGAGGTTGGCGTCGGCTCCGGCGGCCATCTTGGCAGCATCGGCCACCCCGGCCTTGGCGGCGAGCCCAAACACGACAAGGTTCGCCACGACCACCGCACCGATGGTGATCCACAGCGTCCTGGACTTGAACAACGACATGAGGGGTCCTTCGGGGCTTCGAGGCGAAGAAGCATTCCGTGGAATACGTTAGGTCCGGACCCATCGCCGCGTCAAATATTCCGTGGAATCGAATCGACCGAACATGTCGGCGATCCCGGCGCGCGAGAGGGCCTTCCGCCTTCCCCGTCACCCCTGATCCCCATCTCCCCGAAAACGGGATGGTTCAGTGGTCTCCTAGGCGGCGTCCCGGCTGGGCGAAGGTTGGGCTCGGCGGGCCGGCAATGCGCCTGCGCCGGCTAAGAGCAGGTCGGCGGCGGTCATGACCGCACGCGACAGCAGGGCCACGGCGGTGGCCTCGGCGGAGCCGGCCTGGGTCGTCAGCAGCGCGATGAGCGCCACGTCCCGGGCGCCCACTCCGGCCGGCGCGATGACGAGCAGAAAGCCTGCGCACCAGGCCAGTGCGAACCCTCCGACCGAGATGGTGAGGGCCTTGCCCGGCTGGTACGCCAGGGGTGCGAGCAGCAGCCAGATGTGGATGCCGAACAACAGCCACGACCCGACCGACCAGCCGGCGGCGGCGAGCACCGCGCGGGCCGGGAACCGTCGGGCGGGCGGCGGGCGATGGGTGATCCGCAGTGCGGCCGTGAGGGCGGCGTTGAGCAGCCGCGGGTGCAGGGCAGCGGCGATGACCGGCACGGCGGCGAGCAGCCACCAGTACCGGACATCCTGGCCGGCCAACGCCGCGGGCACGGTCGCCGCCGCGGTCAGCAGTCCGGCGGCGAGGGAGAGGAGCATGGTCAGCAGGGCGGCGGTGCTGCTGCGATGGCGGGGTATCTCGTAGGCGCGGGCAAGCTCCGCCTGGGCGAGGATCGGCCAGACCGAGCCGGGTATGTACTTGCCGAGCTGGCCGACGAAGAACACCTTCGCGGCCTTAGCTGCGGGCAGGTCGCTGCCGAGTCCGGCCAGAACCGTCCGCCATGCCTGCAGCGTGGCCGCCAAGCCGGCCACGGCCGCGGCCGAACTGGCCAGCACCGCGCCCGCGCCGATCTGTCGTGCCGATTCGGCGATCGCGTGCCGGTGCGGGGCGAGCGCGCCCGCGCCGGCGAAGACGGCGATGGCCACGAATCCCCACCGAACCCAGCGGCTGGCTGCCACGGTCCGGCCCAGCCGCAGCGCGATGCCGGCCGGCCGGGCCAGTGCGCGGCCCCATCTTCCACGGTGCGGTACGGCGTCAGTTCCGGCCGGAGGCGGCGGGGATGATCTCCGGCGGAGCATCGCCCGAGCTTATCTTCCCGCTCAGCGGCGCTGGGGCCGGCACGGTCCTGACCTTGCCCTCTCTCGACCAGAGACGGACCGGCAATGGCCAGGCACGGACGCACGGCGGCATCCGAACATGATCAGCAGCGCCGAGCGCTGGTGGACGCGGGCCCAGGGAAACTGGACTGTTGCGGCATTGTCATACGGTGTCGTGATTTTCGCCGTAATTGTCATGAACAATGGCGCGGTGATCAGGACGGCGTCACGGCGGCATCAGTCGGGCGTATTCCAGCGGACGCCGGCCAAGGTCGCCGCTCCGTGGCGGCGGGCGCTGCTCGCGCCCAGTGCCCGGGCCGGTTCGCTCCTGCTGCTCGCGCCCGCCCTGCCGGTCCTCGTCGTGACCGGCTGGCTGCTCGTTGCGGTGCCCTTGGCGGCTCTCGGCGGCTTTCACCCGTGGACGGTGCTGCCCGCGGCCGCGGTCGTGGTGACCCTCCTGCTGCGCTGGGCGTGGCCGCGGCTGCGCGCCGAGCGGGCGCGGCCGGTCCCATGGTGGGTGCTTGCCGCGACGCTGCTCGTGGCGGCGGGGTTCCTCGCCCTCACCGTGACGACGCACAGCCAGCAGGCGGTCCTGCATCGCGACGCCGGCACGTATGCCCAGATCGGCTTGTGGCTCAGCGGACATCCGGGTCTCACGACGCCGGTGCCGGCAGAGGCGTACGGCTCGGCGGCGGACGTGGTCAATTTCGCGCACCCGGGGTTCTACGTCCAGGACGGCCAGATCGTGCCGCAGTTCATGACCGGCTGGCCGACGATGCTTGCGGCCGGCTATTGGGCGGGCGGCTGGACCGGAATCTTCGTGCTGCCGGGGATCATTGGCGCCTGCGCCGTGCTGGCGGTCGCCGGGCTGGCGGCGCGGCTGTGCGGGCCGCGGTGGGCGCCGTTCGCCGCGGTGCTGCTGGCCGCGGCGTGGCCGATGCTGCGGGTCAGCCAGACAACCTATTCGGAGCCGTTGGCGTGCCTGATGCTCGCCGGTGGCCTGCATCTCCTCGCCGCCGGCTGGTCGACCAGCGCTTCGGCGCGGGGACGCGCGTCGGCCGTCGTGCTGCTGGGCCTGGCCGGGCTGGTGCTGTCCGCCGGTGAGCTCGTCCGGCTGGACATGGGCGTGGACTTCGCGCTGGTGCTGCCCGCGATCGGTTGGTGGTGGCTGCGGCGTCGGCCCGGCGCGCTGGCGTTCGCGGCCGGGGCGTTGCTCGGCGGAGGCCTCGGCTACCTCGACTGCCGGTATGTGACCTTGCCGTACATCGAGGTGAACTGGTCGTCGGTCCGGCTCATGCTCGCACTGCTGGCGGCGGCGGTGTTCGGCACCCTCGTCGGAGTCGTTTTCCTGCGCCGCCGACCACTGCGGCTGGCGCCGGCCCGGCGCCGCACGCTCGCCCGGGCTACGGCGGTCGCGGTGGTGATCGGCGGGGTACTGCTGGCGGCCCGGCCCCTGCTGTACGTCGACCATTCCATCACCGCCCCGGGCACGATGGAGTATGTCGCCTCGCACCAGGACGCGTTCGGCCTGCCCGTCGACGGCAGCCGCGGCTACGCCGAGCAGAGCCTGGACTGGGTGGCCTGGTACGTCGGCTGGCCGGCGGTGGCACTCGCGGGCGCCGGGCTCGCGGCCGCGGCCGCCGGCGCCGTCCGGGGCCGTGGCTGGCGGCTGATGCCGGTACTGCTGGTCTACGGCGGTTCGGGACTCGCCTCACTGCTGCGCCCCGCGATCACTCCTGACCATCCGTGGGCGGACCGGCGCCTGGTGGTCGAGGTGCTGCCCGCGGTGGTGATCTTTGCGACCTTCGCGTTGGCCCGGTTCGTGCCCGTGCTGCGATCCGCGTCGTGGCCGGGGTCGTCCACGGTGGCGCCGGTGATGCTCGTGCTCGCCGGTGTGGCGCCGGCCATCGCGATCTCCGTGCCGTTGGCGCCGCAGCGCACCGAACTCGGCGAGCCGGCGGCGGCCGCGGCCGTGTGCCGGGCGCTACGCCCGGACGACGCCGTGATCATGATCGACACCCAGTGGGCGCCCACGGTACGCAACGAATGTGGTCTGCCGGTCGCGGCTCTTGCGGACCCGACGGTCGAGCGGCTGCAGGCGGTGGTCACGGCGGTGCGGCGGACCGGGCACGACCCGGTGCTGATGTCCTCGTCGACGCTGCCGCTACTGCCGTACGGCCAGCCGCTGGAACGGGTCGTGTACCAGGACGAGCGGGAGGACCAGCATCAGCTGGTGGTCCGCCCGACCGGGACCGACCCCCGCCGGTTGGAGTGCTGGCTGGTGCGGCCGTGAACACCCCGGCCGACCGCGGCTCCCGCCCGCTCGACGTCCACGCCGCCGATGACGTCCCCGGCAGGCAACGTCACGACGCGCCCGGCGAACCGTTCGTCGTCTTGTTCGGCACGTACGACACGGCCACGCACCCGCGGGTGCTCGTACTGGCGCAGGGACTGCGGGCGTTGGGTGCGACCGTCGTCGAGTGCAACGCGCCCCTCGGCATCGGCACCGCCGAGCGGGTCGCGGCGCTGCGCCAGCCGTGGCGCGCGATCCCGTTGTCCGTCCGGCTCGGCCGCCGCTGGTGGCGCCTGGCCCGGGCCGCCCGCGCGCTACGCCCCGGCCGCGGTGGCCCGGACGTTGACGCCGTGGTCGTCGGTTACCTCGGCCTGTTCGACATCCATCTGGCGCGGCTGTTGTTTCGCAGCGTTCCGCTCGTGCTGGACCACATGGCGCCGGCCGGGGACACCGCGGCCGACCGGCGGCTCGGCGGAGGCGGGCGGCGCCGGCTGCTGCGTGCCGTGGACCGGGCCGCAACGGCGCGCGCTGACGTGGTCGTCGCCGACACCAGCGAGCATCGCGATGCCCTGCCGGGCCCAGTCCGATCGCGTACCGTGATCTGTCCGGTCGGCGCGGCGGATGCCTGGTTCGCCGCGGGCGCCGCCGCGTCGCCGCCCGATGCCGATGGCCCGTTGCGGGTGGTTTTTTTCGGGCTGTACACGCCGCTGCAGGGTGCCCCGGTGATCGGCGCTGCCGCCGCGCTGCTGGCCGGCCGGCCGGTCCAGTTCACGATGATCGGGCATGGGCAGGACGAGGCGGCCACCCGGCGGGCCGCGGCAGGCGCGGACGTCCGGTGGTGCTCGTGGGCCGGCGCGGCCGAGCTGCCCGCCCTGGTCGCCGGGCACGACGTGTGCCTGGGCATTTTCGGCACCGGCGCGAAGGCGGCGCGGGTCGTGCCGAACAAGATCTTTCAGGGCGCGGCCGCCGGTTGCGCCATCGTCACGTCGGGCTCCGCCCCGCAGCGGCGGGCCTTCGGTACCGCTGCGGTGTTTGTGCCTCCCGGCGACCCGGCCGCGCTCGCCGCGGCGCTGGACCGCCTCGCCAGCGACCGGGTCGAGCTGGCCCGGATGCGCGCGGCCGGTCGCGACCTCGCGCAGCGTGACTTCACCCCCGCCCGTGCCGCGGCCCCGCTGTGGCCCTGGATCACTGGAGCAACGACGATCACTGGAGCAGCGACGTGATGGAGCTGGACCGCACCGCGCCGCTGTCGCTCAACGCGTGGCTGCGCCTCGACGTCGTGGCCCGGCTGCTGCCGCCGCAGGCCACCGACGTGCTCGAGATCGGTTGCGGGCAGGGTGGCTTCGCGGTGCGGCTGGCTCAGCGCTACCGGTACACCGGGATCGAGCCCGACCCGGCGTCGTTCGCGGTCGCCGAGCACCGACTCGCGGGCGCCGGCACGGTGGCGAACATCCGCCTCGAGGAACTCCCGCCGGCCCGCTTCGACGTGGTGTGCGCGTTTGAAGTCCTCGAGCACCTCGACGACGACACCGCGGCGGTTGCCGCCTGGGCCGGGCGGCTGCGCGCCGGCGGCCTGCTCATGGTGTCCGTACCCGCCTACCAGCAGCGCTTCGGTCCCGCCGATCAGCTCGTCGGGCACGTGCGCCGCTACGACCCGGCGCACCTGCGAGCGCTGCTCACCGGGGCGGGACTGGAAAACGTGGAGCTCCTGCACTACGGGATGCCGCTGGGGTACGTCCTCGAAGCCGGCCGCAACATCATCGCCCGTCGACGCCTGCACCACGCCGGCGACGTTCCGACGGCGCAGCGCACAGCCGCCTCGGGCCGGCTGCTGCAGCCGGCCCGGCCGCTGCGAGGCCTGGCGCACCGCTGGGCCACGGCACCGTTCCGCCTGCTGCAGCGCGCGACGCCGGGCCGGGGCCCCGGACTCATTGCTGTGGCTACCGCACCGACGCCCGCCGCCGGAGGGGGATCGACGGCGGGCGTCAGGCGTCCGGGCGGGACCGGACGATGAGATCGGCCAGCAGTGCCAGCGAGCCGATGATGAGCCCACCCAGGAACACCATCACGGTGTTGTTGGCCAGCCGTACCGGGTGGACGATCACGTCGAGCACACTCTTCACCGCGCCGATGCCCAGCAACAGCAGGGCAACCGGCATCAGCGCCTTGAGCGGGTTGAAGTACATGACCATCCGCAGCACCTGCAGCAGGTACCGGTAGGCGTCACGGACGAACCGGAACTTGGAGCGCCCGGCGCGCTTGGCGTAGTCGATCGGCACGTACGCGATCGGGTGCTGATTGGACAGGAAGGCAAGCGTGATCGTGGTGACGCAGGAGAACCCGGGCGGCAACAGCCGCAGGTACGGTGCGGCCACGCTGCGGCGAAACGCCCGCAACCCGGAGTTGAGGTCCGGGATCGGCTGCCCCACCAGCCACTCGGCGATCTTTCGTATCGTCCACTTCGCCGGGACCCGCAGGAGCCGATGACTGCCCTGCTCCGACGTACGGGCGCCGACAACCTGGTCGACGGAGCGGTCGTCGAGCAGGCGGCGTACCAGCTCCGGAATCCGCTCGTTCGGGTACGACAGGTCCGCGTCGGTCCACACCACGATCTCGCCATGGGCCAGCCGCGATCCGAGCCGCCGGACGGTGCCGGCCCCGCCGTTGCGCGGCATCGCGATCACCTGCACGTGCGGCAGCGCCGCCTGCGCCAGATGTAACACGTCGAGGGTTTCATCGGTCGAGCCGTCGTCGATGGCAAGCAGCTCGTAGGTCAGGCCGTCGTGGTCCATCGCGGCGCAAATCCGGTCCAGCTCAGCCCGCACGTGCGCGGCCTCGTTGAAGCACGGCAGGACGATACTCACGACAGGCGGCGCCGACGCGTTGCCCGTCTCGAGTCCGGCGGGGGCAGGGTCGTGCAGTAACTGCTGCCCCCTTGCGGTCCCGAACTCGTGCCGAAGACCTGTGCGGGGCAACCCCGTCCGCTCAACCTCCACCGACCAGCAACTCCTCTACACACCTGACCCACCAGGTGCTGTCCGACTTACCGCCCGCGTTAGGCTCTCCCCCAGACTTGGCGAACGCATCGCAACGACATGACAGTTCCATGACTCTTCGTACGGCGTCGCGCCGGACGGATCGGGCCAACATCGCCATCGACAGGCGTCGATGCTACGAACCGGTCGCCTGCCGGTCGACACGGCGCGGCTGGGGCTGGCCGACCCCAACCGGGCACCCGCTCTCGGCTGCTCGGCACTGACCCCGCAGGGCCGGCGATGCTGCGCCGGCCCCCATGCCGTCGACCGGCCCGGTGCCGGTGCTCCAGCCGCACTTCTGTGCTGAATATTGGCGAGGAGAACTACGCCGGCGACGGGGTCCGCTGCCGCTGGGCGCGTCGCTGGGCGTGCCTGAGCGACTCGATCAGCACCGACTTCACCGATTCCCGGTCGCGGGCGTCGCACAGGATGACCGGCACGTCCGGCTCGAGGTCGAGCGCGATGCGGACCTCATCGGGCTGGTAGCGCCGGGCACCGTCGAAGCAGTTCACGCCGACGACGAACGGCATGCCGCGCTGCTCGAAGTAGTCGATCGACGGGAAGCTGTCGTCGAGCCTGCGGGTGTCGGCCAGCACGACCGCGCCGATCGCGCCTGTCGACAGCTCGTCCCACACGAACAGGAACCGGTCCTGGCCCGGGGTGCCGAAGAGGTACAGCACCAGATGGCTGCTGATGGTGATCCGGCCGAAGTCCATGGCGACGGTGGTGGTGGTCTTCTTGGCCACGCCGTCGAGGTTGTCGATGCCGATGCTGGCCTCGGTGAGGGTCTCCTCGGTCCGCAGCGGCTTGATCTCGCTGATGGCGCCGACCAGCGTCGTCTTGCCCACGCCGAAGCCGCCGGCAATGAGCAGCTTCGTGGCCTTGGGCACGGACAGGCCGTTGGACACGTCAGAGTCGCCGGATGCCATTGATCACCGCTTCGAAAAGGTCGTCGCCGGGAGGGTTGGTCACCGGATCCGGGTTGCTGGCCACGATGAGGACCCGGCTGAGCAGGTCGCCGAGCAGGACCCGGACCGTGCCCACCGGGAGGTTGAGGTTGGCGGACAGCTCCGCCACGGAGGTCGGCTGCTGGCACAGCTGGACGATCGCCTCGTGCTCGGGGCCGAGGCCGACGTCGACCGGGGACATGGCGCGGACCGTCATGACGATGGTGATGAGGTCGAAGTTGCCGCTGGTGGGCTGGGTCCGGCCGCGAGTCATGGCGTAGGGACGCACGACCGGGCCGGCGTCCGCGTCGACCCACACCTCGTCGGGCTCGTCGGAGTGGTTGGGTTCCATCGTCGCGCGCTACCCCCCGCTGATCGGGCTGGCGTAGTTGCGTGGCCGGGTCGCCAGGTGCTCGGAGACCCGCTTGACCAGCATCCCCA
This sequence comes from Dactylosporangium sp. NPDC051485, assembly GCF_040682015.1. Classification (NCBI taxonomy): domain Bacteria; kingdom Bacillati; phylum Actinomycetota; class Actinomycetes; order Micromonosporales; family Micromonosporaceae; genus Dactylosporangium; species Dactylosporangium sp. NPDC051485. The sequence continues at coordinate 74,687 of NZ_JBFAZW010000020.1, read as the reverse complement.
TCTCGTAGGCGACCAGACCCAGGTCGGTGTCCGGCCCGCTGATCACCGCGAGGCAGGTGCCATGCCCGGCCCCGGTCACGAAGACGTACCCGTCCTCGAACTCGAGTACCGTCTGGCGCAGGTCGCCGATCTCGAAGTGCGTGCCGACGCCGCGGGCCAGGCTCTGCAGTCCGGAGGCGACGGCGGAGAGGCGCTCGGCGTCGTCGCGCTGCATGACTTTCGACGCCGCTATGGCCAGACCGTCAGCCGAGAGCACGACAGCATGCCGCAGATCCGTCACCCGGTCGACCAGGTCTTGCATCAACCAGGTCAGATCGACGGTAGTGCTCGATTCCTGCCCCACTATGGTCCCTTTCTCGACTTCGAGTCGCTGATCGTTCATGACTGCTCAGTCGGCGGCCCGGCCGGTCCGCCACCCGCCTGCCGGGCCTGTTGGGAGCCCTGTTGGAAGGCGGACATCCGCGCGCGGGCCCGCTCAGGGGACACCGGCGGTGCGGCGGCGGGCGGCGCGGCCGGTGGTTCGGGCAGGGGCTGCACTGGCTTGCGGGATCTGCGGGGCAGGCCGGTCACCTGCCTCGGCTGCGAAGGCTCCACGGCCGGCTCCGGTGTGTCGAGAGGTACTGCCGCGGCGGCCCCCGGCTCGGCCCGCCCCACGACGCTGTTGTCGGTGGGCTCGCCCTCCCCTGGCCGCGACATCACGGCGACGGCGGCATGCCGCGGCTCCCGGACGTAGCTCGGCGGCGGTTCGATGCCCTGGGCCGCCTGCTGGGCGGGCACCATCGGCGCGGCGGCACTGCCGTTGACCGGTGCCTCGTCGGCGGGAACGGTGGCCCCGTCGGATTGGCTGACGATCAGCGCGGAGGGGATCAGCACGATCGCGGTCGTGCCGCCGTATGGGGACCGGCGCAGATGGACGCGAATGTCGTGCCGCTCGGCCAGCCGGCCGACCACGAAGAGCCCCAGCCGGATGTTGCCGGACAGCTGGAACTCCGGTGGGTTGCGCACCTGCTCGTTGGCGGCCGCCAGCGCGGCGTCGCCCATGCCGAGGCCCCGGTCCTCGATCTCGACCACGTAGCCGTTGCTCACGACCTGCCCGCCGATCTGCACCACGGTGTGCGGCGGCGAGAACGAGGTGGCGTTCTCAACGAGCTCGGCCAGCAGGTGGATGACGTCACCCACCGCCCGGCCGATGACGCCGGCCGACGGTACCGACGCGACGTTGACCCGGGCGTAGTCCTCGATCTCGGCCGTTGCCGCACGGATGACGTCGATCATCGGGACCGGCCGGCGCCAGGCGCGGCCCGGCGTGCCGCCGGACAGCACGATGAGGTTCTCGGCGTGGCGGCGCATGCGGGTGGCCAGGTGGTCGACCCGGAACAGCGCGTCGAGGTCGGCGGCGTCGGTCTCCTCGCGCTCCATCGCGTCGAGCATCTTCAGCTGCCGGTGGATGAGGCCCTGCGAGCGCCGCGCGATGCTGACGAAGACGTCACGCACGCTGTTGCGCAGCTCGGCCTGCTCGACGGCGGCGCGGATGGCGTTCTCCTGCACGGCGTTGAACGCCTGACCCACCTGGCCGATCTCGTCGGAGCCGAACTCCAGCGGCGGCGCCTCGGCCCGCACGTCGACCCGCTCGCCGCGACGGAGCTTGTCCATCACCGCCGGCAGTCGCACGTTGGCCAGGTCGTTCGCGGCGTCGCGCAGCCGGACCAGCTGGGCGAGCAGCTTCCGCGCGGTGGTGATCGAGATGACGATCGACGCGACAACCGCGCCGAGCCCGAGACCGGCCGCGAGCAGCAGGCGGACGAAGACCCAGATCGCGACCGGCGTGGATCGATCGACGATGTCTTTACCGCCGACGACCACGACGTTGTGCAGGTCGACGAGGGCGGGGTCGACCGTGGCCCGCCATTCGTCCTTGGTGGTCGGCGGTTTCGCGCCCGGACGCGTGTCACGAATGACGTGATCCTCGACGGCCCGGAGGCTCGTGAAGGACTTGCCGCTGCTCATCTCGTTGTACCGGACCTGGTCGGCGCTCGACAGCCGAACCGCCGTATCGCCGGCGAGGAACCGTTGCGCGCCGACGATCTGCACGAACCGCGCGTGATCGTCGGCCGTCAAGCTGCCGGCCGCGAGGGCCCCCGTCAACAGGGCGTCCTCCTGGCTGATCAGCTCCCAGGTCTGGTTGAGCCGGATCAGCGAGGCCGCGTCGGCGGAGATCCCCTTGTCATCCAGGCCGCCCAGCGAGTCGTACACCTCGAAGAACGACGCGACCAGCCCGGTGAACGAGTTCGCCGCGTCGGCACGGTCGATGGTGCGGGCGTCGATCGAGGCCCGGGTGGCGGCCAGTCCGTCCAGGCCGGCGACGATCTTGTCGACGCGCCGCCGCAGCTCCACATCCCCCGAGGGGTCGGCCTGCCAGCCCTGCACCGACTGCTTGAACGCCGCGCTGGCCTGATCAGTGCTCTGCCGTGCGGCGCTCAGGTCCTGCCGCTGCCGATCGCTGGGATCACCGAGGTAGGCCGTCGAGAGCCGCCGCTCGGTCTGCAGGTCTCTGAGCAACGGCTCGCTCGGCTGGTAGATGTTGCTGTTATGGGATTGAACCCAGAACAGGTTCAATCCCTCCCGCAGCGTCACCCACGCAGCGAACGCCCACAGACAGGCCAATGAAACCAGGAGTGCGGCAATTTTCGCACGGAGATTCGTGCTGCGAGAACCCATTACACTATCCACCGCGGGGCTTGGGGGCAGAATGTCATCGGCTATTCGGTGAGAGTCAATCGCGTTTGCAAGCTCTCAGCCTCGTAGACAACGGGCACCGTATCAGCGTTCGACCACTCCCTCAAAGTTATGCAGGTCAGCGCATGTTTACTCCTACCGGGGCGCAGCATTGTTGCCAAACGCCGCCGATGCTGATCTTGTCTGGGCCAGGTGCTCCGCGGCGATCGTTGCGGCGCGAACGATCGCTTCGGGCAGATAGAGTTCTTTGCCGTACCACAGCGGGGGGTCGGTCCGTCGACCGGAGGCCTGTCGCAGGAATGCAGAACCCTGCCGCGTGGCCTCGTCGATCGCGCGACGGGCGGGATTGCCCGTGACGATCAGTACCTGGATGGCGTAGGCCGTCTCCTCCGCGGTACCGGACCATCGGCCCCACGACCCGTCGGGGCGCTGCGTCGCCAGGACCCAGTCCACGGCCGCGCTGACCGCATCGAGCGCCGCCGGCCCGCGGCCGTACTGGTGCAGCGCGAGCGCGCAGCACGCCGTCGCGTAGTACGGCGAGGCGTGCCATCGATCGCGCCACGATCCGTCCGCCTCCTGGTGGCCGGACAGCGTCACCGACAGTTTGTCCAGCACCGCGGGATATCGCGGTGACGCGTCGGCACCTGTGGCCATGTGGTGCCCGAAAGCATCCAATACATGGGCATTGGTGGAGACCGAGAAACCGTCCTCACCGGGCCAGGTGCAAAAGCCGGCTTCCGTCTCGAAATGCCACAGGCTGTCGGGAGCGATGGGCCGGCCGAGCTTGGCCAGCGCGTACAACGTCACGGAGGTGGTGTCCGCGTCGGCGGGAAGTCCGGCACCTGAGGCAGCGCCGGCCGGCTCCACGGCGGCCGACAGCTCGTCGAGCAGCGCCGGCGGCACGGTGAGCGGCACGCCGGCGCGCGTCAGCGAGCTGAGCACCCAGGCCCGCTCGAACACGGTGATCGGGAGTGGACACGGCACCGGCCCGTCCTGCTGGCCGACGACGTGTTCCAGGAACTGCGTCGCGGGCCCGGCCGGCCCGCCGAGCCACGCTGCGGTGGCCGCGGGCGAGGCGCCGACCACACCGGGCGGAACCGGGGCCATGCCGGGCGCGCCTGCCGCCCCGCTGCCCAGCACCTCCACGAAATGCAGCAGCTTCGGCGGCAGCTGGGTCCCGGCCGCGAGCCGCTGGCGGACCGCGGCGAGGCGCGTCCCGCTCATGCCCGGGGGCAAGCCGAGGCGGCGGTCGTCCCACCGCGCATCAAGTTTCCTGATCGACGCGTCGCGGAACCCGTCCAGCCGCTCGTTGATCGAGGCCACCAGCGCCGGCACGATGAGGTCGATCGCCGGCGTGTCCGGAATCGACAGCGTGCCCGCCGGCAGCCAGCCGAACAGCGCCTGCAGCCCTCGATCGACCGCGCGGGCCAGGTCCGCCTCGCGGCTGCGGCCCGGCGGCTGCGCATCAGGCCGGCCGAGCGTGCCGAGCAGGGCGTCGACCGCGCTCAATGTCGGCACGAGGGCGTAACCCTCCGGAGGCCCCCAGCCACCGTCGGGCCGCTGGTTGTCCAGCAGGTACTGCACCCGCCGGTCGTGTCCGGTCAGCCACGGGGCCACGGCCACGAGTCGCCCCGTCTCATAGACCGACGGGCCGACCCGTCCCCAGGGATCGAGCGCCACCTGGGCGACCAGGTCATGCGCCGATGCGGCAAGGCCGGCGTCCGCCACGGTGCCAGGCGTTGCGACCTTGTCGATGTCCTCGATCGTCATGCATCACCCCAGAAGTCCGTGACCCGATAGAACCCGCTCGTGAAGCCGATCTGCCGCGCCAGATAGACGACCTGCTGGGGGCAGCTCGCCTCCAACGGGTGCAGCAGGTCCTGGCAGCGGTCGACCAGCGCGGCGATGCGCCCCGACACGTCACCGCGGTCGGCCCACATGAGGGCGTTGAGGTCACCCGAAGCCTCGTCGCGCTGGTGCGTGGCGAGGTCGTTGACGAGGCGCAGTACACGTTGTGCCTCGCGACCGGCCTCGATCAGCTCGTCGAGCCGGTCCAGGCAGGCCCGGTCACCGGTGAACAGCCAGTGCGTGACGTTGACGAACGACAGTCCCGTGTTGTCGGCGTTGTCGAGGTACTCGTCGAACGTCGGCCCGGGCGCCCCGCCGGCGAGGGCCGGCCGCCACTGCCGCTCCCGGGCCATGGCCGACAACATCCGTTCGACCTCGTCGCGCCAGAGCAGGCGTCCGGCCGGGAACGAGGGCGCCGTCGCCAGCCGATCCCGGATCTCGGCCAGGAAACGCCCGAGCGGGCTGGCGGCCGTAGCCGCAACGCCATCCGCGACGGCGAGGCAGTCGGCGACGATGGCCGCCACCTCCTCGGCCGAGGTCTCCGCCCAGTCCATCCGCCAGTCCGCCGCGAAGACCCACAGCGAAGCCCAGTTCGCCAGCTGCAGCTGCTCGACCGTGCACCACGGCGCACCGAACGCGGTGGCGTGGGCAACGGCGCTGAAGAGCGCCGGGTCGAACGTCTTGGCCGCGAACAGTTCGTGGTGCGCGGCGGCGCGCCCTTGGAGATCACGCTGGCCGGCGGCGGCCAAGGCACAGATCCGGCCGTGCTCCGACCCCACCAGGATCTCGTCACGGCCGGTGAGCTGCGTGCGCATCCGCGCCCCTCAGCGCGTGCGGGAGCGGTCGACGGGCGTCAGCTCCAACTGCGCGGTGTTGCGTGGCCGCAGCGAGGCGCCCATCCGCGGCGCGAGGTCGGCCTTGCCGCGCAACTGGATCCGGAACCGGCTCAGGAGCGTCGCAATGATCAGCGGCGCCTCCAGGAGGAACAGGTGCTGACCGAGACACTGGTGCGGGCCGCCGCCGAACGGAAAGTAGGAGTACCGGAACTGACGTCGCGGTGCGGTGGGAGCGAACCGCTCCGGGTCGAAGATGTCCGGGTCATCCCAGTACGCCGCCATCCGCTGGGTGACGTACGGACTGACGAGGATCGTCGCACCACTCGTGATCTGCGTGCCGCCGAGGGTCTCGCCTTCCACGGCCGTCCGCGGGATCATCCAGCCGGCCGGGTACAGGCGCAGCAGCTCGTCCAGGACCATCCGGGTGTACCGAAGCTCAGCCAGGTGCGATCGCTGGACGGGACCGTCGCCCACCACCTGGTCGACCTCGTCTTGCAGCCGCGCCGACACCTCGGGATACGTCTGGAGCACGGGCCACAACCAGGACAGCACCGCGATGGTGGTCTCCGTCGACGTCGAGAACATCGCCACGACGTCGTCCCGAATCTGCCGCTCGCTGATCTCCTGGCCGTCGACGACGCGCGACCGGCACAAGGTGGACACGATGTCCTGGTCGTCGCCCGGTCGTTCCCGGGCCTCGCGGATGATCGGGAGCACCACGTCGTCGATGGTCCGCACCGCGCCGCGGAACGCGCGATCGCCCGGCATGGGAATCGCGTAGGGCATGAACGGCACAAGAAGCCGGGGAACCATCGCCGTCGCGATCGTGCCCAGCGCAGAGACGACCCGCAGCGCGTCCGGAACCGCAATCTTGTCCCCGAACAGCACCCGCATCGTGGCTTGGCACACGATCCGGGCCAGTGCGTCGCTGGCGTCGACCGCCCGGCCCGCCCTGGCGGGCTCGTCCAGCACGTCGACCGCCTCGCCGATCGCGGCGGCCATCCCGTCGACCATCGTCTCGACCCGCTTCGCCGTGAACAGCGGCTGCAGGACGCCCCGGCTGGACTCCCACAACGGCCCCTCGACGACGAGGATCGCCTCCCCGACCGCCCGGCGTACCGGCCGCCAGAGCAGCCCCTTGCCGTCACGCACGTAGTTGGCGGCGTTGTCTTTCAGCACATGCTGCAAATGTTCGGGATGCGTCACCAGGTAGGGGCGGAAAGTGCCTAGATTAAGACGCACGACCCCTCCGCCGGCCTCATCGGCGAAGCCGACTAACGCCTCCAGCGGATCGCGGACGAACCGTGGCACCACGCGGTGCAACGGTACGGAGCCGGCCGTGCTGGTCGTGACCTCCTGTACGGAGGACATAATGCACCCCCAAAGCCAGGGCTCGCGGAACCCGGACCCACAGCAGTACGAGCGTCCTGCTTGCGCTCGATCCTCTCATCCGCGGGACGCCCGGGGTGGGAGTGATCTTATTCTATGTACATCTTTCGCTGTAGTTGTGTGTTCTTGCACGCCACATAACTGAGCGTGCTGGCGCGCTACCATCTCTCAACTGCCAGTTCGGCCGAACCCGCGCAGTGGCCGCCACAATCAGCAACCTGACCGCGCCGGGGAGACGACTCGAAACTCGTGTGATGCCTGACACGATGCGCACGGATGAGCCCTGGTCACGCAGGTTCCCGGTGCACCCGGCATGCGATCATGACTGCCGTACGCCCAATATCGCGAATCACCTCCTCCTACGCGCCGGACTTCCTGCTCGGGGGCGGCAGGATCGACGTCGCCGACGACGTCCCGGCCTTGGCAGTCCGGGCGCTGGACCGGATCGCCGGCGACGACTCGGAATGGCGTGAGCTCTGGGACGAGTCCGGGGAAGGCGCGGCGGCCCTTCAGCAGATCCGCACAACCATCGACGCCGCCCCGGGCAACCGGTAAGCGCCGGGATCGCTGATCGTCCACTATGGACGCAGCTTGGCCATGGGTCGCGCTTTCACCGCATCGGCCAGTAGTGCCCGGCTGGTGTCCAGGGCCGGTATCCGACCGCGACCTGTGCTCTCAGCCCGGCGTCGCCGGAAGCCAGTGCTCCGGCATCGAGATGTCCGGGGCGGACCGGACAACCTTGCCCACCGCCAGCACCTCGGCTTCGGTCGCGCCGCGGGACGTCGTCATGGCCAGGGTCAGCTCGCCGAACTCCGGCAGTTGCAGCTGCACTCCGTCCTCGACGGGCACCAACGCCGCCGGCCAGCCGGCCACCTTGCGGTCCGGCGCAGCGTCTTCGTCGTCCTTCGTGCGCGGCTCCCGTTTCACGACGATCATCATGATGCGGTGCGCCGTGCCGGTTTGGCTGTAGGTGATGGTCGCGCCGTCCAGGGACGCCCGCTGCTGTTCGGGCAGCAACCGCAGCGAGACGTCGCAGTCCTCCACGGCGTAGCCGGTCGGCAAGGCGACGGGCGCGGCCGGCACGGCGCAGTGCGTGCGACGGTCGAGGCGGACGTGCTCGGCCAACTCCATGGCGAGTGCATCGCTGCCGGCGGTCACGTGCATCCACACCCCGGCGCCGTCGGCGATCTCCCACACCACCCGGTGGAAGTCGCCGGAGCGGTACAGTGTCGCCGTGCGCTGCCCCACGGTGAGCGCCTGCGTCGATTCCGCGGGTTCGATCGGCGTCGGCTTGTCCAGCAACTGCAGCTGGGCGCTGGCCCCCCGATCGTCTTGGAGCCGCAGCTCCGGCTCCAGCCCGAACCGCGCGTCGTACAGGTCGTACGCGGCAGGGATCGCATCGAGTGCGAACGGCAGCTCGTCCGGGTCGCCGGCGGTCACCTCGGCGCGGCTCGGCAAGCGAGACGCGTCGGTCGTGGGCAGCCCGGGAACGCCGGGCACGACGACGAGCGGGGAAACACCGACCGGCAGCGACGGCTCGCCGCCGGTCTGGTACCGCGCGATACCGACGATCAGGGCACCGGTCACCACCACCGCGGTACACCCGGTCACGAATCGGCGCGTCACCATTCGGCGCCGGCCTCGCTTGACGGCCCGCTCCGCCAGAACGGTCAGGTCCGCCCGGCTTTCGGCCCGCTCACGGAGGGTCTCGGTCAGCAGTTCGTCGATCACGTCGCGCTCCTACAGGTCGAGGTGCTCGGTGCCGGGAAATGTCCCCGCAAGGTCGCCAGTCCGCGCATGGCATGGGTCCGGACGGTCACCGTGGAACAGGACAGGATCTCGGCGATCGCCGCGTCGCTGAGGTCCTCGTAGTACCGCAGAACCAGGACCGCGCGCTGTTTCGGCGGCAGCGTGCTCACGAGACGCCACATCGCGTCCCGGTCGGCCACGGCCTGCTCGTGGTCACCGCCGCCACCACGGTCGGGGACGGTATCGACCGCCACCTCCCGGTTGGTCAGCCGCCGCCACCACGAGATGTTCGCGTTGACGAGCATGCGGCGCACGTACACGTCGGGGCGTTCGGCAGTGCTGATCCGATGCCACTTCGCATATGCGCTGACCAACACCTCCTGCAGAAGGTCCTCAGCCCGGTGCGGGTCGCCGGTCAGCAGGCAGGCAAGCCGCATCAGCGCGGGCCCGCGGGCATACACGTACTCGTGGAAGTCCATCTTCCGAACAGACGCATCCAGTCGCCGAGTCCGTTGACCCATCACGCCCGCGTTTCGCGGGCCCGGGCGTGATCCCGGTGCACCCTCATGCTGGGCCTCGATCGCCCTCGATTCGCATCATGCCGGGGATGTCTGCTGCTGCGTGTCACTCGCCGGGGTGAAGTGCCGCGTTCGCGGCGTGCCGATGCTGAGCAGTTCCGTCGCGGAACAGCAGCGCCGATCGCCAGGCGCAGCGCGCGAGGCTACTACCGTCCTGCGGCCCGCGTATCGCGCCGAGGCCCGTAAGCCCACCGGGCCGGATCTCGGCGCTTGTATCCTCTGCTGGCTGGCCGGACTTGACGCATTGGAGGTACGGACAATATGGGCACCAGCTACCAAAACCTGATGGTGGTCGGGGATCTCGCTGACGTGGTAGGCGCCCTGGCCGACCTCGGAGCCGACGCGTGGGTACTGCCCGCCGCGTCGGGACGTGCGGCGGTGCTGCCGCGCGAGGGTCCGCACAACCACGCTGACGCCGACGGCCTGGCCAGGGCGATCAGCGCAACGCTGCATACGGCCGCCATGAGCAACGTGGTCTTCGACTCGGACGTGGTGCTCATCAACATCTACCGTAACGGCAACCGTGTCCACGAGTACGTGTCCGAGCGGGAAATGCTTGTCGACTGGTTCATCGACGAAAACGACGAGCCCAAGTTCCGGCTCGGGGGTGTCGAGTATCCAGCCGACGCGGAGTACCCCAAGGGTCCCGGGGGTGCCAACCCGCAGATCTTCGCGCCTTTGGGCGTGGGACCGATGGACCTGGATCGGCTCGGCGCCACGTTGCGCGGCGACTTCGGCACCGATGGGCAAGTCTTCGCCGAGTTCCAGCATCGGCTGATCATGAAAGCGTTGAACCTCGACCCGACTGGGCTCACGACGGCCTTCCGGTGGGCTCGGCCGGAAGACCTGCCAGGAGCGGTACGGGTCAAGCCCGCCGATCGCGCACCGCGGCTCCCCGCGGGCTGGACGTCGGTCAAGGTGGCGCTGGTCGCAGGGTTACCGCCAGACGCCGACCAGGTCGCGGTCGGGCAGTTCCTCGCCGACGCGGTGGCCAGCGCACCGCTTCCCATGCGGGCGATCGTCGGCTGCGCCGGTGTGCTGCACGGTCCGGCCGGTGGCGCCGAGATCTTCATGGCCCAAGCGCGCATACGGTCCCGCACGGCGGCGTACTACATCGAGCTTCAAAGTTCGGGCGCAGATCAGCGGCAGGTTCTGGACGCTGCTCGGCGGGTGTGGACGCAGGCCTTGAGTGATCGGTACGGGTCGGCCGCCCACCAGGCACTCGAGCTGATCAGCCTGACGGAGGAGCAATTCGACCTGGGCTTCGGGCGAGCTACCGACTACTGCTCCACCACCTGACACGTTGAGTGGTCCCGGACTGCATTGGTGTGCGCACATGCCGCGATCCACGCGCATGCAGCGTCACGCAACCAGATCGAGTTGACGCTCCGGCCGTGCTTGACCACGTCCCGATGGCCCACTGTCCGGTCGCGAATGAGACAGCCTGATCGACTCATGGCCCCTTTCTGACGTATTGAGTTTCCCACCTCTCATAGGGGCCGCTCCGAAGCTCAGACCGCCGCGGCCGCCGCGCCGCAGGGCCGGAACCGGGCCAGGTACGCCAGGCTCGGCCCGCACCGCTCGGCGAGGTGCAGCCCCTGCCCGTCGGCCAGCCGGTGCAGCCGCCCGAACGGGATCCAATGCCGGTCGAAGAACTCGCCGACCACCAGCCGCCCGCCCGGCTTCAGCGCCCGCGCCGCCGCGCTGAGCACCCGGGCCGGCTCCGGCATCTCCCCGAGCGCGGTCACCAGGTAGACGGCGTCGAACACGCCGTCGTCGAAGGGCAGCTCCCGCGCGTCCGAGCAGTGCGGCACAATCGCTGCCGCCGCGTTCCCGCCCGCCGCGTTCCTACCCGCTTGCACCTCCTCCTTCGCCCGGCGCATCACGTGGTCGAGCATCTCCTGCTGCACGTCCACGATGTCCAGGCGCCCGTCCGGACCGAGCTGCGGCGCAACGTGCAGCGCCTGCAGACCGGTGCCCGGACCGAGTTCCAGCATCCGTTCACCTGTCCGCGGACGGAGCACCGCGTCCAGATCGGTCAGCCCCAGGAAGGGCAGCTCCAGATCCAACAGGCGACGCTGTGAATACGGATACGGTGCGCGGTCGCTGAACCACCATGCACCCGCAGCGACAACGGCGGCTCCGGTGGTGGCGGCGAGGACGGTCTTGCGCGAGGGACGGCTGATGAGCGGCATCGGTCTTCTCTTCTCGGTGACGCGCGACAGGGCGCGGACGGAACGGATACGCGGCGGCCGGTCAGCCGCGCGGGAACGGGGTGCGCAGGACGCGCGCGGCGAGCACGGCGCAGACCAGCGCGATCGGGATCTCGGCGAAGACCGCCATGACGATCGCAGTGGCCAGGTCCGGGCCGGGCGCCGCCGAGGTGACGTCGAACCAGGCGTCCACGAGCAGCAGCACCGCGGTGCCGACCGCGGTCAGCACGCACCGGTTGTCCCGCCGCAGCAGGAACCGGCCGGTGGCGAACAGCGCCAGCGCCTCGCAGCCGTCCAGGCCGACCCAGGCGAGCGACCAGTGCGCGTCCCGCGCGCTGGCCGGCAGGGTGACCGAGAGGTAGAACACCCACGGGATCATCGCGAGCCCGGCCAGCACGAAGGCGGCACCGAGCGCGCTCGGCCGGCGTCCGCCGGGGCGGTCGGCGCGGGCGTCCGGACGCCCGGGCCCCGGCCGGGGCCCGGGCTCGGACCCGATCCGGCCGAGGACGCGGTCGAGGCGGTCCGTGACGGCGAGCATGGCGGTCGTCCCCTCTCGGCCCGGCGCCGGCGTCTGGTGGTGCGCCGGGCACGATCACCACTCTGGCCGCCGCGGCCCGGCGAATCAGTAGTGTGGCTTTCCGTTCCGGGGGTGGTGCCAGGTACAGGCCGAAGCGGGCGCCAGCGCCATGGAACGCCGGTCACCTGGTCGAATACCGTAGAGACCATGAACCGCGTCCTGGCGCCGATCGGCCGCTTCCTGCTGGCGCCCTGGCGCGGGCGGGCGTGGCGCGACCTGTGGTTCGTGATCCTCTCCTCGGCGCTGAGCCTGCTGCCGCTGGGTCTGATCGGGCTGCCGTGGGCGTTCTTCGCCCCCATCTACCTGCCGTCGATCCTCGCCTGCGCCTTCCTCCCGCTGCTGGCGGCGGTGCTGCTGGGCCCGCAGCTCACGACGCTGCGCCGGTCCGCGTACTACAAGATCCGGGGCGCCCAGATCCCCCGAGCCCCGCACACGGCCCGGGAGGCGGCGTCCGCGGACGCGCCGTTCCTCCCGCGGATGCGCGCGCGGCTGCGCCACCCGCGCACCTGGCGGCAGGCCTGCTACCACCTGATCGCGGGACCGGCGGCCAACCTGGTCGGCGTGATCGCGGGCACCGTGTGGGTCAGCGGGCTCATCTGCTTCGGCTGGTTGAGCGCGGCGATCGCCTTCGGCCCGAACTGGAAGTGGCTGTCCATGGCGACGTCCCTGGCGCTTTGGAGGGCGCTCGTGTGCCTGGTAGTGGTCTACCTCACGCCCTGGCTGGTCATGGCCTCGGTGCGCTGGGATCTGAAGTTCGCCACCGACCTGCTCGGCCCCAGCCGGGCGGAGCGGCTGGCCCGCCGGGTGACCGACCTGACCGAGAGCCGGGCCGCGGTGGTGGACGCCGCCGACGCCGAGCGCCGCCGGATCGAGCGCGACCTGCACGACGGCGCCCAGCAGCGGCTGGTGTCCCTGGCGATGAACCTGGGCCTGGCCCGGACGACCCTGAAGGACCTGCCCGAGGACGCCCGGACCGCACTGGCCGAGGCGCACGAGGAGGCCAAGGAGGCCCTGGGCGAGCTGCGCAACCTCGTCCGCGGCCTGCACCCGGTGGTCCTCGACGACCGCGGCCTGGACGCGGCGCTCTCCGGCATCGCGGCCCGCTCCCCGGTGCCGGTGCGGTTGGCGGTGGACGTGCCCCGGCGGGTCCCGCCGACGGTCGAGGCGGTGGCGTACTTCATGGTCTCGGAGGCCCTGGCCAACGTGGCCAAGCACGCCCAGGCGTCCGCAGCCCGGGTGGACGTGTGGCTGGACGGCGCCCTGCTGCGGCTGTCCGTCGCGGACGACGGGATCGGCGGCGCCGACGCCGCCCGCGGCTCCGGGCTGACCGGCCTGGCGCAGCGCGCGGCCTCGGTGGACGGCAGGTTCGAGATAGTCAGCCCGGTCGGCGGGCCGACCACGATAATGGTGGAGCTTCCGTGCGAACTGTGATCGCCGAGGACTCGGTGCTGCTGCGCGCCGGGCTGACCAAGCTGCTGGAGACGACCGGCTTCGAGGTGGCCGCCGCGGTGGACGACGCCGCCGGGCTGCTGGCCGCGGTGGAGCGGCACCGCCCGGAACTGGTGATCGCGGACGTGCGGATGCCGCCGACCTTCACCGACGAGGGGATCCGCGCCGCCCTGGTGGTGCGGCGGCAGTGGCCCGAGGTGGCGATCATGGTGCTGTCCCAGTACGTCGAGGAGCGCTACGCCGCCGACCTGCTCTCCACGAGCACCACCGGCGTCGGCTACCTGCTCAAGGACCGGGTCGCGGACGTGGACGTCTTCCTGGAGTCGCTGCGCCGGGTGGCCGCGGGCGGCACCGCGCTGGACCCCGAGGTGGTGGCGCAGCTGCTGGTGCGGCGGCAGAACACCCCGCTGGACCGGCTCACCGGGCGGGAGCGGGAGGTGCTCGGGCTGATGGCCGAGGGGCGGTCCAACGCCGGGATCGCGGAGAAGCTCGTGGTCAGTGAGAGCGCCGTGGCCAAGCACATCAACAGCATCTTCACCAAGCTCGACCTGCCCGCCTCGGAGGGCGATCACCGGCGGGTCCTGGCCGTGCTGCGATTCCTGGAGAGCGCGTCGCCGACCGTGTGAAGCGTGAGGCGCCCGGCCCCCGCGCCGCGGCGCGGGGGCCAGAACCGCAGGTGGATCCCCCACCTGCGGTTCTCTCGTTTCTCCGGCGCGCTGCGGGGATTCGCATGATGCCTCGCGGCGCCTCGTGGTGCCGTGCGGCATCAACTGGTGCGGATCACCCGATGTCGAGCCTGAGTAGCACTCGCGCTGCGCGGGTGGTCAGGCGGCCGCCGTGCTCGCGTTAGCTATTGCGCAGGATCCGGTATCCGAGTGCGGGCGAGAGCCGCATGACCGCCGGCAGAAGCTTGGCTTTGCCGACATAGATCTCGGTCGAGCCGCAACGGATGCCGGTGAGCACTGCGGCAGCAGCGTCGGCCGCGCTGATCTTGCCTCGGCCACGCCCTCGGGTCATGTCTGTGTCGACGATTGGCAGTACCACGTCGATCACCCGGACGTGCGGCGCAGCATCCTGGCACTGGTAGCGCAGTGCGCGGGTGAAGACACGCACTCCCGCCTTGGTGGCGCAGTACACCGGTGCGGAGCGCTTGGGGGTCACCGCCAATCCGGAGGTGATGTTCACGATCGCGGCGGCGGGCTGCCGGCGCAGGCGCGGCAACAGGCCGGTCGAGAGCGCTATGACAGCGTCGAGGTTAATGGCGACCTCGCGGCGAAGGGCGGCCCGCGTGGCCTGCGGACCGTCCCCGAGGAAGTCGGTGAGTGTCTGCACACCAGCATTGTTGATCACGATCGAGAGCTGGGGATGTCGATCAGTGAGCTCGCGCGTGAAGATGTCGACCGCGTCAGGGTCGGCAAGGTCGACGGCCCAGGGCGTGACGCGGCCGGGGTAATCGGAGGCGAGCGACTCGAGGCGGCCGTGCTCGCGTCCGGCTGCCACCACGTGCGCACCAGATTCGATGAACTGGCGGGTGAGTTCCCGCCCGATGCCGCGGGTTGCGCCCGTCACGAGGATAGTTTTGCCGACAAGGTTCATGCTTGTGCCGCTTTCAATAGTCGATCGGCGCCGTGGCCGAGGTGGGAATGCCGCTCAGCGGGCGAGCTGGCGAACGCCGATCGGTATGCCAACGGCGTCATGGCGGTCCGGCGTTTGAAGTCGCGGCTGAAATGCGGCTGGTCGGCGTAGCCGGATGCGAAGCCGACGATGCTGAGCGGGTGCTCGCTATTCATGAGAAGGTCTGCGGCCGCTTCGGCCCGCGTTGCGCTCAGTAGCGCGTTGAACCCGCCTTCGGCACGCAAGCGCCGCTGGAGGCTACGCGTGGAAGTGGCAAGCTCGGCCGCGAGGCCACCCAGCGTCCAGCGGCGGCCGAGATCGCTGGCGAGGATGCGACGTGCGTGCGAAGCCGCATCGGTGACGGCCGGATGCACCTTCGATGCGAGCGATGACCAGGTGAAATGCCAGAGTGCGGTACCGTGGCCGGGAGGTGGCGCCATGAAGACACCCTTGGCGAACACCACCGGAGCACTGTCAGTACCCAGCCTGACCGTGACTGCCTGGCCGCCAATCGCCGCGGTCAAGGCCGCCAACACGCCGAGGATCAGCGCATCCTCAGCAGGCTCAGGCGGTGCTGCGGGCGGTCCGACATGCTCGGCGATGAGGTACTTCGGGCCCGCCTCACGAATCACGACGCGGTGGCGCGAGTGGGTGAAGCGTTCCAGCCGGCTCCATCGGGCGAAGAGATCGTGGGGGGTGCCGGAAGCCAGGAGAGCTGAGATGGCCGGATCAGGCGGTAGCTCCGCCAGGAACAGGCCCACCCGCAACAGCGGCAGCAGGCCATGCTCCTCCGATACGCTCGCTAGGGTCCGCCGCTTGGCCTCCAACGGCAGCAGCGCGCCACTCAGCGCGGGCACGACAACCGGTATTCCATCCCCGGCAAGCGCCCGCTGCACTGCCGCCACCAGCACCGCGCTTGCGAATTCCTCCACAGCCCCTCCGTCCAACGCTGTCAGGGAACGCTACGTCCATTGCCACGGGGCCGTCTTGAACGAGGACGCCAGGAAGCAGCGGTGGGCAGCCGATGAGTGCGAATGTGATCATGCCGGGAACGGGGAACACGACGAGCGCGTCGGATCGAGCGTGAAGCGACTTCTTCTCGTGGTGCTGCTTGTCGGCGTCTGGTCCGGCACGAATGGGTGCGGCACGTCAGGCACCGGCGGCCAGCCGGCACCGGGCGCTGCTCCCCTGCGGGGTTTCGGTGTTGACGTGGACCAGGCGATCTCGGCCCGGGTGCCGCAGGTGCACCTGCAAACCTGCGGTACGTGGGGCTGCGCCGAGCAGGACGTGCCGCTGCTGATCGCCGGTCCGACGAGCACGGCGCCCTGCCCGGGGGCGTCGACGGGTCCCGACGCGGTGGCGTGCGGGCCGGTGCAGCTGCCAGGGCCGGGGCCAGGGTACGGCTACGCGCCAGTGCCGCAGTTGACCCTCGACCCTGTGACCGTGATCGTGACGACGCCGACAGGCGCGCCGATGCCGATCTCCGCGGAGGTACGGGTACAGCCGCGCCTGATCTGCCCGAACTCCGGCGCCGAGCAGAGCGCGTGCGCGGGCGGCACGCCCCAGGCGCGCCTGCGCATCGCCGCGGACGGCACGGTCAACCAAACGGCCTGATCGGATGCCACGCCGGCGAGGCGGGACAACGCGGTCAGTAACCCGGCGTGCGCCACCGTTATACCAACCGTAAATACCGCGATTTTGCTCGGTGTTTACGGTTGAACAGCCATGGTTCATTAGGTTAGCCTCACCTACCATGCCTCTGTTGGATTCCCGACGGGTGCGCGTCGCCGTCCCGGTGTCTGACACGGCCGAGGCGCACCACCCTGCCCTGATCGACTCCGCCGGCCGTCTCAGTTACGGGGAGCTCGCCGATCGGGTGGCTGCGCTCGCGGCCAGCCTGCCGCCGGCAGAGGCTGGCCGGCGGCTCGTGCACGTGCCGCTGGCCCCGCATCGCGGCCTGGTGCTCGGCTATCTGGCGGTGATGTCGGCCGGGCACGTGGCACTGATCACCCCGCCCGAGCATCGATCGATCACCGAGGCCTACCAGCCCGACCTGTGGCTCCATCGGGATGGCACCTTCGAGACCGCAACGCCGAACAGTGCCACCGATGAACCGCGGCACCTCCTGCATCCGGATCTGGCGCTGCTGCTCAGCACGTCGGGCAGCACCGGCTCACCCAAGCTGGTTCGGCTCAGCCACAGCAACGTGCTCAGCAATGCCGAGGCGATCGCGGCCACGCTGGCCATCACACCGGCCGACCGTGCGGTCACCTCGCTACCCCTGCATTACTGCTTCGGGCTGTCGGTGCTGCATGCCCAACTCCGAGCCGGTGCCACCACAGTGCTGCGGCCCGGGTCGGTGACCGATCCCGGCTTCGCCGATGACCTGCGCCGCGACCGGGTGACCGTGGTTGCCGCCACCCCGCACGTGGTGGATCTGCTCGACGTACAAGGTGTGCTGGATCATCTGCCTTCGCTCCGGTTGCTCGCCCAGGCCGGCGGCGCGCTGCCGCCCGCGCGGGTGCGGGAACTCGCCGCTCGGGGCCGCGCGGCCGGCTGGGGAATGGCGGTGATGTACGGCCAGACCGAGGCCACCGCGCGGATGGCCGTGCTGCCACCCGAACTGTCGGAGCGATACCCCGATGCGGTGGGATGGCCGATCGCCGGGTCGGCGTTCCGGCTCGACCCGGCCGGAATCGACGAAGCGGCGGGTTCACCCGATGGCCCGGTTGGCGAGCTCGTGTTCACGGGTCCGGGCGTCATGCTCGGGTACGCCGAGCAGCCAGACGATTTGGCCCTGGGTCGGACGCACACTGAGCTTCGAACCGGCGACCTGGCGCGGATCGACGCGGACGGACTGGTCCGGATTGTCGGCCGGCGGTCCGACTTCGTGAAGATCATGGGAATCCGGATCGACCTCGGCCAGGTCGAGCGTTCCCTGCGCGGCCAGGGGCTGCAGGCCTGCGTCACCGGCCGCGACGACCAGCTTCAGGTCACCTACCGGCGCTGTGCGCAATCCCCCGACCAGGTTCGCGACCAGGCCGCCCAGGTCTGCGGTCTCGGCCGGTCGGTAATCTCGGTCCGCGCGGTCGACGACCTCCCGATGCTGCCCAACGGCAAACTCGACCGCCAGCGCAGCACCGACCTGCACGTCACGGAGGCCCCCGGCCAGAAGGCAGAGGCCGCCGCAGCGGTGCTCGCCGTACTGGAGCCGCTTGTCGGCCGCGGTGGCATCGACCCTGATCTGTCCTTCGTCGAGCTCGGCGGCGACTCCTTCAGCCACGTCGCGGCGTCCGTCGCCCTGACGCGGTTGCTCGGTGATCTGCCGTCCGACTGGCACCACCGCCCGGTGCGCGACCTGGTCGCACTCGCCGACCGGCGGCCACGTTCCCGGCGGTGGGGTCCGCTGGTGCGGCGGGTCGAGACGAGCGTCGTCCTGCGCGGCGTGGCCGTGGTGACGATCTGTGGCAGTCATGTCGGGTTGTTCCGGCTGCCCGGCGGAGCGCACCTCCTCCTTGCGGTCGCCGGCTTCCTGTTCGCCAGGTACGTACTCGCCTCGCCGACGACAGCCGAGCGCGTACTGCGGACCGCCCGGATCGCGGTCGGGGTCGTCGTCCCGGCGGTGACCGTCGCGGCGGTGATGCTGTTCGGGTTCGGAACGGTCCACTGGTCGAACGTTGCGCTCGTGCATTGGCTCGCCCGGCCGCAGGACGGCAACAACTTCTGGTTCGTCGAGGCCTACCTGGTGATCATGATCGCCATCGTCGCCGTGCTGGCTGTTCCGTGGCTGCGGGCCGCATACGCCGCCGACGCCTGGCGCACCGCGATGCTCGCCCTGGCGGTGCTGCTGGTGCCTCGCTATCTGGTGCTCGCGCTGTACGACGGTCCGCTGCGTGGCCTGCCGGGCACGGTGGCGTGGCTGTTCGTGGCGGGAGCCGCGATGGCGGCGGCCGACAGTCGCCGGCGCCGGCTGGTCACGACGGCGGTCGCCGTGGGCGCCACCTTCGGCTTCTTCGCCGGGGACGCCGCACGCAACCTGGCGATCATGGGCGGGCTCACGTTGCTGGCGCTCGTGCCCGCGCTACCGGTACCGCAGCTGCTCGTCCGTCCGCTTGGCGCACTGGCGGCCGCCTCGCTGCACATCTACCTCGTGCAGTTCCAGGTGTTCGCGTTCTTCGGCTCGCCGATCATCAAGTTCGCGGCCGCGATCGCCGCCGGCTTGGGGTTCTGCGCGGTCGGCAACTACGTCCTGCGCCGGTGGCTGCCGCCTCTGCCGGCGGTCGCAGTCATCCGTCGTCGCGTGGCGGCGAAGCAACTCGTGAGAGAGGACATGACATGCGTCGACGCACGTTCCTGACCGGCCTGGGGGCCTTCGGGGCGATGGGCCTGGTGGGGTGCGGGTCGAAATCCGAGAACGGGTACGTCGCCGACCCCGGTTCGCTGCAGGTCTACTCCGCTCAGCACGAGAACCTCACCAAAGCGTGGGTCGAGGCGTTCACCGCGGCGACCGGCATCAAGGTGCAGGTCCGCAAGGGCTCCGACGCCTCGATGGGTCATCAGATCGTGGCCGAGGGCTCCGCGTCGCCCGCCGACGTGTTCCTCACCGAGAACAGTCCGGCGATGACGCTGGTCGAGCGGAACAAGTTGCTCGCCCCGCTGGACGAGGAGACCCGGCGGCAGGTGCCGGCCAATCTGGCTCCGTCGTCGAACGCGTGGACCTCGATCGCCGCCCGGTCCACGGTGCTGGTCTACAACACCGCCAAACTCGACAAGGCTGACCTGCCGAAGTCGCTGATGGATCTCGCCGGGCCGCACTGGAAGGGCCGCTGGGGCTGTGCCCCCGGTGGTGCGGACTTCCAGGCCATCGTGGCGGGCATGCTCGCCGGTCAGGGCGAGCAGAAGACCAGTGATTGGCTTGACGGCCTGAAATCCAACGCCCGGGTACTGCAGAACAACATCGCCACGATGAAGTCGGTCAACGCCGGTGAGATCGCGTGCGGCGTGATCTACCACTACTACTGGTACCGGGACCAGGCTGGCACCAAGGAAGGCAGCGCCAATACGGCCCTGCACTACTTCCGCAACCAGGACCCGGGCGCGTTCGTGTCGCTGTCCGGAGGTGCCGTGCTGGCCCGGACGAAGAAGCCGGCCGAGGCCCAGAAGTTCCTGACCTTCATCACCAGCAAGGCCGGGCAGCAGGTGCTGGTCGACTCCCAGTCGATGGAGTACGCCGTGGGCAGCGGTGTCGCCTCGGCGCCCGCGCTGCCGCCGTTGGACAGCCTGCAGGCGCCGCCGGTCGACCCCTTCACGCTGAACTCCGACAAGGTGAATGAGCTGATGACCGATGCCGGCATCATCTGACCTTCGCGCGTCGCCCGCCACCGCGTACGACGAACCGGTGACGCCCCGGCCAGCCGTACGCGGCCGCCGGTACACCCGGAGGCCGTGGGTTGTTGTGACGGCCGCGGTCCTGGTCGCGGCCGTGATGGTCCTGCCGGTCCTGGTCGTCGTCGGTCAGGCTTCCGCCGCTGGCGACGAGGCGTCGAGGCTGCTGCTGCGGCCGAGGACGGCCGAACTGCTCGGCAACACGATGCTCCTGGTACTGCTGACCGTTCCGATCACCGTACTGCTGGGCTGTGGCGCAGCCTGGCTGGTGGAGCGAACGACGCTGCCGGGCGCCGGCATGTGGCGCACGCTGCTCCTGGCGCCGCTCGCCATCCCGGCGTTCGTCAGCAGCTACGCCTGGACGTCGGTGCTGCCGGCGGTGCAGGGGCTGGGTGGCGCGGTGTTCATCACGGCCCTGGCCTACTATCCGTTCGTCTTCCTGCCGGCCGCGGCGCTGCTGCGAGCGCTCGACCAGGGGCACCTGGACGCGGCACGGTCGCTCGGCACGTCCGGCCTGGGAGCGGTACTGCGGGTGGCGATGCCGCAGTTGCGTCCGGCCATCACCGGTGGCGCGTTGCTGGTGGCCCTGCACCTGCTGGCCGAGTTCGGCGTCCTGCAGATGATGCGGTTCCCCACATTCACCACGGCGATCCTGCAGCAGTTCGCGGTCGGGTTCAGCAATGCCGCCGGCAGTCTGCTGGCCGCGGTACTGGTGCTGCTCTGCATTGGTCTGCTGGCCCTCGAGGTGCCGCTGCGCGGCCGCGCACGGATCGCCCGGATGGGTGCCGGCGCCCGGCAGCGTCCGGTCGCGTACCGCCTGGGCGCGTGGACCATCCCGGCGTCCGCCGCACTCGTCGCGCTGGTCGGCGTGGCGCTGCTGGTTCCGCTGGTACTGGTGCTGCGTTGGCTGGTGCGGGCGATGACGTCCGGCGCGGTGGTCGTTGGCCCGCTGCTCGCGGCGACGGGTTCGACCGTCGGCCTGGCGGTGCTGGCGGGCCTGGCGGCATCGGTCGCCGCGCTGCCCGCTGCGTGGCTGCTGCATCGGTACCCGTCCCGGCTGGCGACCGCGCTGGAGCGGGTGACCTACCTCGCGAGCGCGCTTCCCGGGGTTGTGATCGGGCTGGCGCTGGTGACGCTGGCGGTGCAGTGGGCCCGCCCGGTCTACCAGACCGCCGCACTCGCGGTGCTGGCCTACACGGTGCTCTTCATGCCCCGCGCCATGGTCGCCTGGCGGTCCGGCTTGGCCGCGGCTCCGCCCGAGCTCCTCGAGGCATCGCGTTCGCTGGGGCTGTCCGGTCTCAGTACCCTCATCCGGGTGGTCCTCCCGCTGGTGTTGCCATCGGCGCTCACCGGATTCGTTCTGGTCTTCCTCGCGACGTCGACCGAACTCACCGCCACCCTGCTCCTCGCCCCGACCGGCACCGAAACGCTGGCCACCGCGTTCTGGTCGGCCAGCGACGAGTTGGACTACGTGGCGAGCGCCCCATACGCTGCGGCGATGATCGCCCTGTCCGCCCCGCTCACCATCCTGCTGCGCCGGCAGATCCTGGACCAGCGATGAGCGGCGCCGGCATTTCCATCACCGGGCTCACCGTCGGGTACGGCGGCCCGCCGGTGCTGGACCACGTCGATCTGCAGGTGCGCGCGGGCGGCATGACCGCGGTGCTCGGTCCCTCCGGCAGCGGCAAGACCACGCTGCTGCGGGCGATCGCCGGGTTCATCCGGCCCGACCACGGGCGAATCGAGGTACGCGGCGAGGTGCTGACCGACGGACCGGCATTGGTCGCTCCGGAGCGGCGCGGCATCGGTTACGTCCGACAGGACGGCGCACTCTTTCCGCACCTCGACGTGACCGGCAACATCACCTTCGGGCTGCCGCGGGCCGAACGGCGCCGAGCGGCGCAAGTCGAGCCGTTGCTCGAGCTCGTCGGCCTGTCACCGAGCCTGGCCCGCCGCCGGCCGGATGAGCTGTCCGGCGGGCAGCAGCAGCGCGTCGCACTCGCCCGGGCCCTGGCCCGCGAGCCTTCAGTGGTACTGCTCGACGAGCCGTTCTCATCGCTCGATACCGCGCTGCGCGCCGCAACCCGCGAGGCCACACGTGCCGCTCTCGCCGCGCGGGGCGCAACCACCGTGCTCGTGACACACGACCAGGCCGAGGCGCTGTCGTTCGCCGACCAGGTGGCCGTCATGTTCGACGGCCGGTTCGCCCAGATCGACAGCCCGGCCGGCGTGTACGGCGCACCGGCCACGCCCGAGGTCGGCCGGTTCCTGGGCGACGCGATGCTCCTGCGCGGACAGGCCGCCGGCCGGACCGTCCACTGCTGTCTGGGCCAGCTCGACCTGGCCGAACCGGCCACCGGCGACGTGCTCGTGATGGTTCGACCCGAGCAACTCGTCCTGCGCGAGCCGTCCGGTACCACGGCATCGGTCTTGTCGGTGACCTACCAAGGCGCCGACGCGATGGTCCGCCTGGACCTGGCCGACCAGACCCGCGTCGTGGCGCGTGTCCCCGGCGATCGGGTACCTCGCCCAGGCGACGAGGTAGGTATCGCAGTGCCCGCACCCGTCCGCTCATTCCCCCAACACTGACTCGTCCGACGACGATGACCAGCCTGGTCCCAACCGGGGCTCCACGTGTTCACCAGGGCCAGTGCAGGGCGAGGCCGGCGGCGGCGCTGAGCCCGACCAGGATCGGTTCCTTGATCTTCCAGGTGAGCAGCAGCCCGAGGCTCACCACGGCGATACTGACGGCGGGCCAGTCGGTGATGGTCTGCCGGGACAGCACCACCACGGCACCGGCGATCGCGCCGGCCGCGGCGGCGGTGGCGCCTTTGACGAAGGCTTGGATCTGCGGGTTGTCGCGGTGGCGGATGAACCACCGGCCAGGGAGCACCACGCCGAGGAAGATCGGGATGAAGATCGCCACGGTGGCCACGATGGCGCCCTGCCAGCCGGCGACGAGGTAGCCGATGAACGTGGCGGTGATGACCACCGGGCCGGGGGTGATCAGGCCCATCGCGACGGCGTCGAGGAACTGCCCGTCGGTCAGCCAGTGGTGCTGGTGGACCACGCCTTCGCGCAGGAACGGCACGATGGCCAGGCCGCTGCCGAAGATGAACGCGCCAGCCTTGAGGAAGAACCAGCCCAACGCCAGCAGCGTGCCGCCGCCGGCCGCTGCGGCCAGGGCCTTGGCCGCCAATCCCCCGCCGGCCAGCGGCCCGAGGCCGGGAACCGCGGCGTTGCGGGTGGGGTGGCGCAGCCAGTTGGGCCGGGCGTCGAGGACGATCATGAGCAGCCCGGCGGCGATGAACAGCAGCGCGATCTCCGTGCCGGTCAGCGCGGTGACCACCGCGAGGACGGCGCTGATCGCCCACAGCCGCAGGTCGCGGTGGTTGGTCAGCCGGGCCAGCTTGTAGGCGGCCACCGCGATGATGGCCATCACGGCGGGGGCGATGCCGTGGAACAGCGCCTGGACCACGGGCAGGCCCTGGTAGTGGGCGTAGACGACGGCCACGCTCAGCACGAGCGCGAACGACGGGGCGATGAACGCCGCCGCGGTCGCGAGGGCGCCGATGGTGCCCGCGCGCAGGTACCCCAGCCACATCACCACCTGCGCGGCGAGGGGGCCGGGCATGGTCTGGCCGAGGGCGACGCCGTCGAGGAAGTCCTGCCGTGACAGCCAGGCCCGGCGCTCGACCAGGTCGCGTTGCATGTAGCCGACGCTGGCGATCGGCCCGCCGAACCCCCACGTACCCAGGCCGAGGAAGTAGCCCAGGAACGTCCGCAGCCGCACGGTCCGCACGTCAGGACCAGCGGCCCGGGTGCCGGCCACCGTCTCAGGTTCCGGCGTCGGGACGCGCTCGGACGGTCCGGCATGGTTCGGTGGGTCGCGGTTGCTCATGCCGGCTCCCGGCCCAGCAGCAGGGCGCGGCGCTGGTACTCGTGCAGGCCGTCGAAGATCGGCCCGGTCAGCTCCAGCATCCGCTCGTCGTCGCAGACCATGGACAGGCCGCGCAGCACCACGTCCAACCCGGGGGCTTCGGGGGCGTCGTAGCGCTCGTCGTCCAGGTCGGCCTCGTGCACGATCTGCCCGATGCGCCACAGCACCGGGTCGGTCAGGTCGTGTCGGCGCAGGATCGTCTCGAAGCTGCACTCGGTCGACCCGTCCGGGCCGGCGTGGTGGGACAGGTCCACCCCGCGCATGTCGAACGCGGTCGCGTCCGCCGGCACGTCGGCGGGATCGGTGACGAAGACGAACTCGGCGTCTGGGTCGAGGAACCGGCGGATCAGCCAGGCGCAGGCGGCCCGGTCGATGTGGATCCCGGCGCGGGTGGCCCACCTCATGACGGTACCTCCTGCACATCTGTGTCTGTGTCTGTGTCCGGTGCCGTGGCGGCGGCCAGCAGCGCCTGGACCGCGGCGTGCGCGGCGTCCCGCTGCGGTGGCGGGAAGTAGTCGCGGCGGCCGATGCGGCGCAGTTCGCCGCGCAGCCGCTCGCCGGTCCGGCGGGCCTCGCGGGCCCCCGCGGCCGACGCAGTGCCAGCCTCGGCGATCACCGCCTCGTACTCGGCGGCGCGGGCAGCGGCCATCCGCGCCGCCAGGTCGCGCTCCTGCGCGGCGGAGGCGGGCTGCGCCAGCCAGATCGACGCCTCACCCCCGGCCTCGACGATCTCGTCGGCGATCCACTCCAGCTGCTCGCGGGTGCGGGCGTCGGCGGGCAGCGCGACGAGCCCGTCCGTCAGTTGCGCCACCCCGAGCCGTTTGACCTTGCGCCACACGGTGATCCGCGGCGTGGACGGCTCCCGGGGCAGCCGATAGCACAACATCACCCACGACCCAACCGCCCGATCACCGGCCACAGATCAAGTGTAACCGTGGTTGCAACCGCCTTGCCGAGCTTCGACTCGACGGGGACACTCCCCCCTTCCTGGAGGGCAGCCGGGCAGTTCGGGTGACGCAACCCACTCTCGCGGGCGAAGGTGGGTGGCTATACTGGGTGAGCTTTGAAGGGGAGTAGTCCTTCGCCGGTTGTCGACATGCTGGAACCTTGGTGGGTTCCCGGTAGCCGGGCCTCCGAATGGAGGTGGACGAGACCTTCGACCCATGGTGACGTGTGCGTTGCCGCGGGGTCGAGGTCTCCGGATCCCCTGGGAGTTCGATTCCCGCGTGTGACGCGGAGAGGAACACCGGCTCCCCGTGATCCATTTCGTATTGCTCATCGCCTGCGCCGCGGTGATCTACCTGGCCTGCGAGTGGTTCGTCAATGCCGTCGAGTGGCTCGGCCAGCGGCTGAAGGTCGGACCCCTCGCCGTCGGCACGATCCTGGCCGCATTCGGTACGGCGCTGCCCGAAAGCGTCGTCACGTTCGTGGCCGTCGTGTTCGGCACCAGCGGTGCGCAGCAGGACATCGGTGTCGGCGCCGCGATGGGCGGCCCCCTCGCACTGGCCACTGTCGCGTACGGCGTGACCGGCTGGATGATGCTTGCCCGTCGCCGCCGCCTGCGTGCCAGTACCGCCGTCCGGGCGACCATCGGCGGGCCCGGGGCGGCCACCGCGCAGCCGGAGGATGAGGTCGGTGACCTCGGCAAGCTCGCCCGCGACCAGCGCTGGTTCCTGGCGATCTTCGTGGTCAAGGTGGCGCTCGGCCTGGTGGCGTTCGCGGTCAAGCCGTGGCTCGGCCTGCTGTTCTTCGCCGCGTACGCCGTGTATTTCTGGCGCGAGATCCGCGGGGGCGGTGAGCACGGTGACGGCGAGGAGCTGGCACCACTGTTGCTGCAGCGCCGCCGGCCCGTCCCGGCGACCTGGGCCGTGATCACCCAGACCCTGGTGACCCTCGCGGTCATCTTCGTCGCGTCGCAGCTGTTCGTGCACCAGCTCGACGCCATCGGACCGATGCTCGGGCTGCCGGCCGCCGTGACCGCGCTGCTGCTGTCCCCGATCGCCACCGAGCTGCCCGAGATCATGAACGCCATCATCTGGGTCCGGCAGGGCAAGACGTCCCTGGCCCTGGCGAACATCTCCGGCGCGATGATGATCCAGGCCACCGTACCCAGCGGCCTCGGTCTGCTGTTCACCCCGTGGCGGTTCGACACCGCGCTGCTGATCTCCGGGATCGCCACCATGGCCGCGATCGTCTACCTGCTGCTGCTCCTGCGGGCCGGAAAATTCAACGCCAAGACCCTCACCGTCGCGGCCGTGTTCTATCTCGCCTTCGCGGCCTGCCTCATCCCGGTACTGGCCTGACAACGCCCCCGGGCCGGCCGCCTGACCGACGACGTTGTCCGTGACGGCGGCCGTACCGGGCCGTGACACCTTGGTCACCGGTGCGGCGTCCGGCGGATTGACTGGAGCAAAGGAGCGGCCTCGCCCTCTTTGTTC
The DNA here is from genome assembly GCF_040682015.1 of Dactylosporangium sp. NPDC051485. Lineage (NCBI taxonomy): Bacteria > Bacillati > Actinomycetota > Actinomycetes > Micromonosporales > Micromonosporaceae > Dactylosporangium > Dactylosporangium sp. NPDC051485. The sequence goes on along the minus strand of NZ_JBFAZW010000020.1, from coordinate 47,935 downwards.
CAGTCAGCTTGCGCCGATGATCAGCGGCATGCCGGTTGGGGACGGCCGCTTCCCGCTGGCTGTGAGGCGTGGCAACCGGATCGTTACGTTACGATGTGCCGGTTCTGTCGACTGCTGTCACGTGGGGGCGGGTTGTCGGATACGCAGATTGACGCCGAGCTGTCCGCCGAGGCATATACGGTGCTCGGCCGGGACGACGTCAGTTTCACCCCGCTCGCGCACGGCCAGCGCATCGGCGTGACCTCCGGGGTCTTCCGGGCCCAGGCCGGAGACACGCGGGCGGTCGTCAAGGTCGTCGCGCCCGCCGCCGATGTCGAGGGCAAAGTCTGGCGCGGCTCGCACGACCCGGCCAACTATCGGTTCTGGGAGCGCGAGGCGCTGTTCTACGAGGCGGGCCAGCCGCAGGCGTACACCGACGCGGGGATCGCCCTGCCCGGCCTGCTCGGCGCGTTCCGGCGCGAGGGCGGCGAGATCAGCCTCTGGATGCAGGACGTGTCCGGCAACGGCGGCGCCTCCTGGACCGTACAGCGCACCGAGGAGCGCGCCCGGCAGCTCGGCCGCGCGCAGGGCACGTGCCGGCTCGACGACGGCTGGCGCAAGTCGTCCGTGCCGTTCAGCCGCAATGTCTTGCGCGACTACCTCGACAGCCCGGACGCAACGTCGCCGGACATCAACTGGGAGATGCTCGAGAACGCCGACGCCTGGGACACCCGCCTCATGCGGACCCACTTCGGCGGGCAGCTGCGCGAGGACGTGCTGCGGCTGTGCCGGGAGCGGTACGAGTTCGTGAGCTGGGGCGAGGCGCTGCCGCACACGCTGTGCCACCACGACCTGTGGCCCAACAACGTCTTCGAGCACGACGGGCGGCTGGTCCTGGTCGACTGGGCCTTCGCGGGCGAGGGGTGGATCGGGGGCGACATCGGCAACTTCGTGTCGGACACGGCCCTGGACCTGCTGCGCCCGTCCGAGGAGCTGCCCGCGCTCGACGAGGGTGTCTTCCGGGGTTACCTGCAGGGGCTGCGCGACGCCGGGTATGACGCCAACGAGAAGGCGGTCCGGCTCGGCATGTGCGTGATGGCGGCCAAGTGGACCTGGCTGATCCCGGTGATGCTGACCCGCGCCACCCGCGACAACCACGAGGTCTACGGCAGCCAGGCGGTCGACGCGGACCGTCTCTACGCCGAGCGGGCCAACGTGTTCCGCATGCTGGTGGCGTGGGCCGCGCAGGCCCGTGCGCTGGCCGCCGAGCTCTTCCCGGCCACGGCCCAGCCGTAGGCCCGTGCCTGCCGTCATCCACCGGTCCTGGGCGGCAGCAGGGCCGTCGTACCCGTGCAGCCGTTGAGCGGCAGCAACCACATCCAATCTCGCTCACGCGGGGAGCGGCGGGCGCGAAACGGCTGGCGGGCATAAGGTCGGCTCGACACGGCGACCTTCGCGAGACTAGGACGGGGCAGGACATGGACCAAGGCACCCGCGACGAGGTGCTCGGCCGCCTGGCTGAGGCAGTCGGGTCCGTCACCGTCCCACACCCGACGCGGGTTGCCATCGACGGACCGCCCGCCGCAGGCAAGACCACGCTCGCCGACGAGCTGGCCGTCGTCTTGCGCACCCAGGGCCGCGACGTCATCCGGGCGACGATCGACGATTTCCTCTTCCCCCGGGCACAGCGCTATCCGCGCGGCGAGTACTCCGCCGAAGGCTGCTACTTCGACACCCACGACTACGACGCGCTGAACCGGGTCCTGCTCGATCCGCTCGGCCCGGGCGGAGACCGACGCTTCCAACACGCGGTCTACGACCACACAGCGGATACCGCGCTGTCCCCGCCGGTCACGACCGCCCCTGCCGACGCCGTGCTGATCTTCGACGGCGTCTTCCTCATGCGCCCGGAACTGATTGACCGGTGGGACCTGCGCATCTTCGTGTCGACCGCGCTCGAGAAGACCGTGGATCGTGCCGTGATCCGAGAGCGCCGGGTGTCATCTCGGGCCGACATCGAACGACGCTGGCGCGAGCGGTACATCCCCTCCCAACAGCTCTACTTCGCTACGGTCCGCCCGACCGATCACGTCGACATCATTGTGCACAACGACGAGCCCCGGCAGCCCGTCTGGGAGACCCGAACACACTGACCGAGCCCAATGGGGACGAGCTACGAAACAGTGACGGCGCTCCGATGGGCGCCCCGCACGACCTGTCGAGGGCAAACCGGCCGTACACCTCGGTAGATGGTCACCCGACCAGCTGCCGCCGAACGACGACTGAGGTAACGGTAGACCGCACACCTGCGGTCAGCGCACTCAATGCTGCTTCACCGATCTCAGGTCCCTGGGGTGAGGCGGAACACCGGCCAGCCGATTTCGGTGCACCAGTCGGCGGGGGTCGGGGTGTCTCGGGGGCCGACCACGTAGGTCTCCTCGACCGGGCCGTCGACGGCCAAGGCGTGTTCCACCACCCATGATCCTAAGCGGCCGTAGGTCACGTCGATGTCGTCGTGCCTGCCGGAATGGACAGCGATGGCGAGGTCGACCGGTGGCAGCTCGATGATCTCGATGCGGCCGGTCGCGCGGGGTTCGCGGACCGGGCGGTACACCGTCATGGCCCCGGCGCCGGCGGTGAACAGCTCGTTGGCGTAGCGGCCGCCGGGTGGGCCGGTGCGCCCGGTCGGACCGAAGGCGGCGTCGAGCTCGGCCATGGCGGCGGCGTACCACTTGGTTGAGTCCTCCAGCGTGACGTGGCCGCGGACGGCGACGACGGTGCGCGCGGGCACGGAGCGCAGCTCGACGTGGAGGTCCTCCGGGTCCGGGCGCAGCAGCCGGCGCAGCGACACGACGGCGGCCCGGGTGCGGTCGAGCTCGTCCTCTAGCCGGTGCAGGTGCCCGGCGATGAGGTCCGCGCGCCGCTGCGGGTCGTCGGCGGTGAGGATGGACTTTACTTCGGCCAGCGGTACATCGAGCTCGCGCAACCGGTGGATGACCTGCGCGGACGGGATCTGCTCGGCGGAGTAGTAGCGGTAGCCGGTGAACGGGTCGACGGTGGCGGGCTCGAGCAGGCTGGCCTCGTGGTAGCGACGCAGCGTACGCACGCTCAGGTGGGTCAGCGTGGCGAACTCTCCGATGGTCAGTCCTTGGCGCATACCCCCAAGTCTTGACTCTCTCCCTGCGCGAGACTCCACATTGGCTTTATGAACATTCCACCAGCAATCGCAACATATCTGACCGCACACAACGCCCGAGACGTCGACAGCGCGATCGCGTCGTACGCGACCGACGCGGTCGTGCACGACGAAGGCCGCAGCTATCACGGTAGGGATGCGATCCGCGCCTGGCTGACCGGGGCGGCGGCCGAGTACACGTACACCACCGAACTCATCTCCGCCACGCGGCTCGACGAGGAGCGGTACGACCTAGTGCAGCATCTGGAGGGCGACTTTCCGGGTGGGGTGGTCGACCTGCACTTCCGGTTCACCCTGCGCGGCTCCTCCATCGTCCTGCTAGCGATCGAGCCATGAGGACGTGGTTCATCACCGGCGGGACGCCGGGCGGCTTCGGGAAGGCGTTCGCCGACGCCGCGCTCGAAACGGGTGACCGGGTGGTGCTGACCGCGCGGCGCCCCGAGCAGCTGCGGGAATGGGCGCGGCCGCACGGCGACCGCGTGCTGGTCCTGCCGCTGGACGTCACCGACGCGGAGCAGGTCCGCACCGCGGTGGCCGCGGCCGAGCAGCGCTTCGACGGGATCGATGTGCTGGTCAACAATGCCGGGCGCGGATGGTACGGCTCGATCGAAGGCATGGCCGATGATGCGGTACGCCGGACGTTCGAACTGAACTTCTTCGCGCTGCTCTCGGTGACCCGTGCGGTGCTGCCCGGCATGCGCGAGCGGCGCCGCGGCTGGATCGTCAACATGTCCTCGGCCGCCGGCCTGCACGGCGTGACCGGGTTCGGCTACTACAGCGCCGCGAAGCACGCGGTCGAGGCGGCGACGGTGGTACTGCGCGAGGAGGTCGCCCCGCTGGGCATCCGCGTCCTGGCGGTCGAACCGGGAGCGTTCCGCACACGCGCGTACGCCGGGTTCGCCGACGAGCCGCTCACCGAGACCATTCCGGCGTACCACCGGATGCTGGAAGGCGTGCGGGCCGCGATGATCGAGCAGGACGGCAAGCAGCCCGGCGACCCGCTGCGCGGCGCCCGCGCGGTCATCGCCGCGATGGCCGAGAACCCGCCGCCGCAGCGGCTGGTGCTGGGCAGCGACGCATACGACGCGGTGATGTCGACGCTGCGCGAGACGATGACCGACATCACCCGGTCCGAGTCCGCCTCCCGCGCCGCCGACTTCCCGCCGGGCGAGTGAGGCGGGGCCCGGCACCACGTCTTCGGTAGCGAAGTCGATCGCGGTCGGTGAGCGGTGGCCGGTGCGGTCGCATAGTGTCACCGTGGCGAGTCGTGCCGGCGAAGGAGTTGATGATGACCACTGATCCGACCATGGTTCGTATCGGCGAGGGGGTGGCGTGGGCGCGCTCGGCGATGACGAGTACGGACAGCTGATCAAGAGCGGCCTGGAACAGCTGACGCAGCGGCTGGCTCCCCAGTAGCCGCGCCCGGCGACGGGGTCAGGGGGTGGCCGGCCAGGAAATGTCGGTCTCGACCGGCAGGCTGTAGTCGACGTCGGGCACGTCGAAGCCGTACAGGCGGCGCACCTCACCGGCGAACCAGTCCAGGTCGGCCAGGTCGGCGATGGTGTCGGAGGTGGCGTCGCGCCAGCGTTCGCCGACGGCGGCCTGCACCGCGGGCTCCAGCTCCCACGTGTCCAGCCGGACGCGGCCGGCGTCGTCGGTGGCCAGCTCGGCCGCGCCGACCAGCTGGTCCCACAGCTGCACCAGCTGCGCGGTCGGGGACACCATGGCCTCGCCGAGCACGGCGCGCAGCATTCCGACGTACAGGGCGATGCCGGGGATGGCGGTCGATGACTGGGTGACCGCGGCACCGTTGACGCTGGTGACCGCCCGACCGCCTCGCCCGGCGAGCTGCGTGTGCAGTTCGCGGGCGGTGGCCTCCAGGTCGGCCTTGGCCGCGCCGATGGTGCCGGCCCGGTAGATCCCGGAGGTCAGCGGCGAGCCGATGTAGCTCAGCGCCACGGTGGTGACCCCGTCGGCGAGCAGGTCGGCAGCGCTCAAGTGACGGATCCACCGGCGCCAGTCGGCTCCGCCCATGACCGCGACGGTCTGCGCGGTCTCCTGCTCGGTGGCCGGCTCGGTGGTGACGGTCTTGACCACCGGGTTTCCGTCGTCGAACACGAGGGTCTTCGTGGTGTGCGCCGCGCCGAGTGGCTTGAGGACCGAGGCGTACGTCTGGCCGGTGTCCGGGTCGGTCCGCCGCGGGGCGGCCACCGAGTAGATCAGGTGGTCGACGGGGCCGAACCGTTCGGCCAGCAGCTTGGCCACCTGATCCTTGGTCTGGTCGCTGAACGCGTCGCCGTTGACGAACACGAAGTCGTCTCCGGCCAGCTTGGCGGTGGTGGCGATGCGGTACCAGCCGGCGCTGCCGGTCCGCCGCGATGTGGGCGGCTTCTCCAGGCACACCCCGACGCCGCGGATGCCGTGGCGGGCCAGGCCGGCGATGGTGGCGGCCAGGCCGTACCCGGCTGAGCAGCCCACGATCAGGGCGGTCGGCCGGCGCGCGGCCGGCACCTGGGTGGCGGGAACGTCGCGCCACATCCGTTCCACCGTGGCCTCGCAGCCGCCCGGGTGGGCGTCCAGGAACACGAACCCCTTGCCGGTGGGGGTGACGACACGTGCGTTCATCAGGCGCGACCCATTTCGACTCGTCGATCGGTGGACAGTACCCAGCTCGGCCCGGACCAGCCCGCTCGCGCAGGCGCCGAGCACCGCGGTGGCGCACCGGGCCAGGCCCAGCGACGCCGACAGCGCGCCCGTTGACCCTACCGCGCCGCCGTCCAGCCACAGGGCGCTCGCCGCCGACTGCCGCGGATCAGCCGATGACCAGCCTGCCGATGACTCCGGTGGCGGAGAGCAGGCCGACGACCGTCAGCGCGCCGGTTGCCGCCAGGGCACTGCCGATCCAGACTCGCCGCGCTCGCCCCGGCCCCAGCCCGATCCAGGCGAGCGCGGCGACACGATTCGTGGCGTGACATACGGAAGGCACGCCGCGCGATGAGTGCGCAGGCAGGTCCTTGACACCCACTATTCATCGGGTGAATAGTGGCCTACGTGTCCATGAGCTATACGGCAAGACCCACGCCCTGCGCGGCGCCACCGTCAATGCCGCCGCCGGGGAGATCGTCGCGGTGACCGGACCAGGCTTGGTGACCAACAAGCCGGCCGAGGCGGGGGCGGCGACGTGACGCCGGCGACGCTGCTGCGGTTGGCGGTCGCGGGTACCCGCGCCGACACCTTGCGCATCGCGCTGACCGCGTGCGGCGCGCTGCTCGGCACGCTCGCGCTGCTCGCGGCGGCCACAGTGCTGGCCATCCCGACCTTGCACGACCCCGCGAACCCCTACGGCGTCGGGATGGCGCCGTACACCAACGGCCTGCTACGCGAGCCAGGACTGCGCCCAGGACTGGCGTTCGCACTGGTCATGCTGAGCATCCCGGTGCTGCTGTTCGTCGGGCAGTGCGCCCGGCTCGGCGCACCGGCCCGGGACCGGCGGCTGGCCGCCATCCGGCTGGCCGGAGCCACACCCCGGCAGGGTTTGGCGGTCGCCGCAGCCGAGTCCGGGGTGGCCACGTTGGTGGGTACCGCGTTGGGCCTGCTCGTCTACCTCGTGGGCCGGCGACTGCTCGACGCGCCGGACGCGCAGAATCTGCGACCATTGCCCACCGACGTGTTGCCGCACTGGGCGGCGCTCGCCGGCGTCGTACTGGGCCTGCCGATGATCGCAACACTGGCCACCACGCTGCTGCTGCGCCGGGTCACCGTCACTCCGCTCGGGGTGGTGCGCCGGGTACGGACCGGATCACCTCGCCCCTGGCCCGGCATGCTGATTGTCCTCGGTATCGCGGCGTATGCCCTGCTCGCTCCGGCCCAGCTCGATGCCGAGCGGCATGGCAGCCCACTGCCGGCCCCCGTCGTGGCCATGGTCCTGTTCCTCGGTGGACTCGGTGCCGCCATCGGCGTGGTCGGCGGCACGGGTTGGATCTCATATGCGGTCGGCGGGCTCCTGTCCCGGTACGCCCGCCGCCCGGCTGCGCTCATCGCCGGCCGACGGCTGCAGGCCGATCCCTGGTCGGGCAGCCGGGCGCTGGCCGCGCTCCTGGCCGCCGTACTCTTCGCCGGCGGCGCGGCCTGGGTCAGCTCATGGTTCCGCACCCGGCAGCGGGTCGAGGCGAAGTCTCAGCACCTGGTCGACCTGGCCGCCGGGCAGCAGGACATCGTGCACCCGCCCAACGACTTCTACCTGCGCACGATGCAGCTGGTCGGGTATGCCGTACTGGTCGCCGGGCTGATCGCGGCGGCCGGCCTCGCGGTGACCGTGGCCAGCTCGGTCGTCGAGCGCCGCCGGACACTGGCCAGCCTGACCGCGAGCGGCGTACCCCGCTCCGTGCTCGGCCGGGCGATCCTGTGGCAGACCCTCTCGGTGGCCGCACCCGCGCTCGTCTTGGCAGTCGGCACCGGCGTAGCGCTGGGCCGCGGCTTACTACAACCCACCGTGGTCAACGACAGCAGTTCGATCACGACGTGTGCGCCGCCGCCGGACAAGGCGGACGTGTGCGACTCGACGGATCCGGCGGAGCGCGACCCGTACACGCGCATCGTCACGGCACCGAAGGTCTCCGAGCAGGTCCGGATTCCCTGGGCCGATCTGGTTGTCATCGGCGGCTGGGCGACGGGCGCGACAACGCTTGTCGCCGGCCTCGGCCTGGTGTTCCTGCGGGCCAGTACAGCACCGGAGGAACTGCGAACAACCTGAAACAGCCGCCGCCCGATGCTATTCAGCCCACGGGACCGGGACGCGGCAGGGCAGCGCCGCCGGCCGTGACGCCCGCTACCCGAGCCGGCCGACGCCGGCCAGGCAGGAGCTCGTCGGTGGCGCGGCGGTGAAGTCCGTCGGGTCCTCGGGGATCGGCCGCCACTGCGGCAGCCACACCAGGCCCGGCTCGACGATGTCCAGGCCGGTGAAGAATCGCTCGACCTGGGCGCGGGTGCGGGGCCGGAACGGCGTGGTGGTCTTCTGCCGGTAGGTGTTCTGCACGAAGTTGAGGTCGTTGTGGTCGACCTCCTGGCCGTCGACCGAGACGTGAGACACCACCAGGTGACTGCCCGGCGCCAGCGCCGCGAGCAGCCGGCTGACGGCGCCGTCGGCCTCGGCGTCGTCGGGGACGAAGTGCAGCACCGCGTTGAGCAGCAGGCCGATCGGGCGGCCGAAGTCGAGCAGGCCACGCACCTTGGGGTGGGCCAGGATCTGCTCCGGGTCGCGCAGGTCGCCGAGGACCGCGGTCGTCCGGGGGCTGTTGTCGAGGATCTCCAGGCTCTCGGCCACGGCGACCGGGTCGATGTCGACGTACACCACCCGGGCCTGCGCGGCGACGCCGGCGACGACCTCGTGGACGTTGCCCTCGGTGGGGATGCCGGAGCCGATGTCCAGGAACTGGGTCACCCCGACGCTGGCGAGGTATCGCACGGCACGGCGCACGAACGCCCGGTTGTTGCGGGCCAGCGCCGCGGTGAGCGGGAACCGGAGGGCCATCGCCTGGGCGGCCTCCCGGTCGGCCGGGAAGTTGTGGGTGCCGCCCAGGTAGTAGTCATAGATCCTGGCCGAGGTCGCGGGCTTCGCCGACCCACCGTTCGCCACACCTGCCACCGACACCATCCTTGGGGGAGAGCGCCAATCGTACAGGTCGCATCCCACCGCGACGAGACGGCTCCGACAGCTCCCCGAGCCCGCCGCCGCCGACCGGCTATCCAAGACCGCCGTTGCTCTGCAGAAGCTGGGCGTTGACCCACCCGCCCTGCGCCGAGCAGAGGAACGTGACCAGATTCGCGCAGTCCTGTGGCGCACCGAGCCGTCCCAGCGGCGTGACGCGGGTCAGGTCCGTCTTCTGGTCCTCGGTCATCCACCCGGTGTCGGTCGGCCCGGGGTTGATCGCGTTACAGGTCACGCCCAGATGGGCCAGCTCGCGGGCGGCGGCCAGCGTGATCCGGTCCATCGCCCCCTTACTCGCGCCATACGGAAGGTTCCCGGCGGTGTGGTCACTGGTCAGGCTCACGATCCGCCCGCTCCCGTGCCGGCCGCGGAACCGCAGCCCGTACTCCCGAATCAACAGCCACGTCGCCCGCGCATTGACCGCGAAGTGCCGGTCGAAGCTTTCCACCGTCGTGTCCAACAGGCCGGAGCCGACCGACTCGCAGTGGCACAGCACCAACGCAGTGACGTTTCCCAGCTCGCGCTCGACGTCGTCGAACAGCTGCGCCGGCACCGCCGGGTCGCTCAGGTCCGCCTCGGCCGCAAATGTTCTCGCCCCGAACGACGCCACCATCTTCCGCAACGCTCCGGGCGCCCCCGGCTCCACGCCCCACCGCATCCGCTCGTCATACGCGGTCCAGTACGTGAAGGCCACGTCCCAGCCGGCCCGGGCCAGGCTCAGCACCACGGACGCCGCGATGCCCGCCGAACGTCCCGCCCCCGTGACCAAGGCGAGCGGACGCTCCGGCTCTGCCGCGTCCTGCCGACTCCCCGCCCGCGTCTCTGCATTCATGACAGTCATCCTGGCGGGCCGCCGATGAGGATGCAGACCGGGAGCCTGCATCCAGCGCGTGGAAGGGTTATGCCGAGTGCCGCCGGCCGTCCGAAGACCAATCGCCATGAAGGGAACTCGCCGTGCCCGCAGAGTACGAGGCCAAAGTGCTCGACATCGCCCCCGCCGCGATGGCCGAGCTGATCCGTTCGAAAGGCGGCGAAGCGGTCGGTGGGCCAACGCTCCAGCGACGCTACGTGTACGACATCAGCCCTGACGATCAGCGTAAGTGGATCCGCCTGCGCGACAACGGCACCAAGACGACCCTGGCGGTCAAGCAGATCATCCACGATGGCATCGACGGGACCCATGAGGTTGAGGTGACCGTCGATGGCCTCGACGCGACGAACGAACTGCTCGGCTTCCTGGGCTTCCACCCGAAGTCATACCAGGAGAACCGCCGAACGAGCTTCGTCCTCCAGGGCGCGCGACTGGAGATCGACGAGTGGCCGATGATTCCGCCGTACTTGGAGATCGAGGCCGACTCACCCGAAGAAGTCCGGCGGATCGCGACCGTGCTCGGCTACGACGAGCAGCACCTCACCAGCGAGAACACCACGAAGGTGTACCAGCGGTACGGCATCGAGCTCAGCGAACATCAGCTCGTGAGCTTCACCTGACCGCTCCGCGAGCGTCTGGAGGACTGAGCCGCGCTACCCCGCCGCGGGGGCGTGCAGCAGCGGCAGCAGGACCTCGTCGACGACGGCGCCGACCGTCGCCTGGTCGGGGACCGTGCCGTCGATGGCCCGGCCGCGCAGCAGGGCCGGGCCGATGTCGGCGACGAGGTCCGTGGCGCGCTGCGGGCGGATCTCGCCGCGCTCGGCGGCGGCGTGCAGGGTCGCCAGGATCGCGCGGTGGGCCGGGGCGAAGAGGCGCTCGTCGGCGAGGCGGCGGCAGTCCTGACCGGCCTCGGCGGCGATGACGTGGAAGGCGGTGCCCTTGGTGACGGCGAAGGCGGCGCGCAGGGCGTGCAGGATGGCCAGGAGGTCCTCGCGCAGGCCGCGGCCGGGAGGGGTGTCCGCGATCACGGGCAGGCTCTCCCGCAGCGCGTCGAGGACGAGGGCCTCCTTGCTGTCCCACCGCCGGTAGAGCACGGGCTTGCTGGTGCCGGCCGCGGTGGCGACCCGGTCCATGGTCAGCCGGGCGTAGCCGACGGCGCCGATCTGCTCGAACACCGCGTCGAAGATCGCCTGTTGCAGTTCGCTGCCGTGGCGTCGGGTCACCCGGCCATCCTCCCATTCGGCCGGAGCCGGGAATTGAGAAACGGATTGGTTTCTTATCGGACGCTCCGGTGGTACCGTCAGCCAAGATACCAATCCGTTTCCTATCCGTGCCAGCATCCGCCGGAGGCCAGGTGTCCACGTCCACAACCACGCCGGCCCGGGACCGCCCCGGGCTCGTCCTCACCGCGATCGCGGTGAGTCAGCTCATGGTGGTCCTCGACGCCAGCGTGGTGAACATCGCGCTGCCGGCCATCCGCGACGAGCTCGGCTTCTCCCCCACCGGGCTGTCCTGGGTCCTCAACGCCTACACGCTGACGTTCGGCGGCCTGCTACTGCTCGGCGGGCGGGCCGGCGACATCCTCGGCCGGCGCGGGGTCTTCCTCGCCGGGATCTGGATCTTCACCCTGTCCTCACTGCTGGCCGGGCTCGCCCCCAACGCCTGGACGCTGGTCGCGACCCGGGCGCTGCAGGGGGTCGGCGCCGCCATCGCCTCACCGACCGCGCTCGCGCTCATCGCCACCAACTTCACCGGCCCGGCCCGGGTCAAGGCGATCGGCGTCTACGGATCGGTCTCCGGCGCCGGCGGCGTGGCGGGCATGATCCTCGGCGGCGTGCTCACCCAGTGGACGTCGTGGCGCTGGACGATGTTCGTCAACGTGCCCATCGGGGTGTTCGTCGCGATCCTCGCCGCCCGCCACATCACACCGTCGGACCGGGCCACCGGCCGGTTCGACATCGCCGGCGCGCTGCTGTCCACCGTTGGCGTCACCGCGCTCACGTACGGCCTGATCCGCACGCCCACGAACGGCTGGGACGACCCGCAGGCCCTCATCACGCTCGCCGCGGGCGTCGCCCTGCTGGCCGTCTTCGTGCTCGTCGAGGCCCGCCACAGCGCCCCGCTGATGCCGCTGCGGCTCTTCGCACACCGCAACCGGGTCAGCGCCAACCTGCTGCTGTTGCTGCTCGGCGGCACCATCTTCGGCGTCTTCTTCTTCGTCACCCAGTTCCTGCAGAACATCCTGCACCTGGACGCGTTCACGGCCGGGCTCGCGTTCGTGCCGTGGGGGGTCGGCATCTTCGCGTTCTCCCAGCTGATCAAGCCGCTGTCGCAGCGCTTCGGGGTGAAGCCGGTGCTCATCGCCGGCGCACTGTGCACCGCGGCGGCGACCATCTGGCTGAGCCGGATCACCGAGCACAGCGGCTACTGGACAGCGGTGTTCGGGCCGATGACCCTGTTCGGTATCGGCATCGGCCTGCAGTTCGCCTTGATCACCCGCGTCGCGCTGAGCGACGTGCCACCGCAGATCGCCGGGGCCGCATCCGGCGTGCTGAACGTGTCGCAGCGGCTCGGCGGCTCCTTCGGACTCGCGGTACTGGTGGCCGTCTTCGGCAGCGTCGTCGCGAACGCGGATCACCACCCGGCCGACATCACGCACGGCTACCGGGTGGCGTTCCTCGTCGGCATCGGCTACACGGTGGCCGCGCTGCTCCTGGCCGTCTTCGGCCTCACCACCGCACCGAAGCCGGCCGGCCAGCCGGCACCGAGCCCCGCCAAGGCCCCCGCGTAGCCAACCCGAAACGGCGCGTCGGATCACGCCAGCGTCAGGGCCAGGGCCAAGGCACCGACGAGCGGGGCGTCGTCGACGAAGGTGGCGGTGGTCAGCTGCGGGGGGAAGGGCACCGAGCGGGTGAGGGCCGCCGCCACCCGCGGGAGGATGTGCGCGGCGGCACCCATCAAGCCGCCACCGATGACGACGCGTTGCGGGTCGAGGGTGATGCAGAGGTTGGCGATCGTCCGGGACAGGGTGTCCAGTGCCTCGTCCAGCAGTTCGCCGACGCCGGGTTCGGCGTGCAGGTCGAACAGTTCGGCGGCGGTCACCTCCCGGCCGAGCAGGGCTGAGCCGCGGCGGGCCAGGGCGCTGCCGGAGACCGCCTCCTCCAGTGGGGCGTGGCCGTCGGCGAAGGCCGGGGCGGAGGCGGAGTCGCGCAGGTAGCCGATCTCGCCCGCGGCGCCGTGGGCGCCGGGCAGGACCCTGCCGCCGGCCACCAGTGCGGCGGCCAAGCCGGTGCCCAGATTGACGTACAGGCCGATGTCGACGCCGCGGAGGGCTCCCCAGCGCAGTTCGGCGGCGGCACCGGCGTTGACGTCGTTGTCGATCGCGACCGGGGTGTCGCCGAACTCGGCACGCAGGAGCCGGGGAAGGGCCATGCCGTCCCATCCGGGCACGTTCGGGGCCAGGCGGATCACGTCGTCGCGGACCACGCCGAAGGTCGACACCCCCACCGCCGCCGGGGAGCTGAGCAGTCCCCGCGCGGCCGTCAGGGTGCGCTCGACGACCTGCAGCGCTCCCCCGGCGCCCTGGGTGCGCAGGCGCATCGTGGTGTGCGGGCGGCCGTCGGGCGCGTCGACGGCCGCCGTTCCCAGCGCGACCTTGGTGCCGCCGAAGTCGATCGCCAGTACGTGCCGCGTCACCTGGGCTGTCCCCGTCGGGCGAGCGAGTCGATCGCCACGGCGATGGCGAGTACCGCGGCGGTGACCATGTACCGCACCGAGGAGTCGACGCTGAGCAGCAGCATGCCGTTGGTGATCGACTGGATCACCAGGATCCCCAGCAGCGCGGCGTAGGCCCGGCCCCGGCCGCCGAACAGCGACGTGCCGCCGATGACCGCCGCGGCGATCGCCATGAGCAGGGTGTCGCTGCCGCCGGAGCTCTGGTTGACCGCGGCGAGCCGGCTGGCCGCGAGGATCCCGCCGAACGCGGCCAGGGTGGACCCGGCAACGAACGCGAGGACACGGATCCGGGTGATGTTGATACCGGCCCGGCGCGCCGCCTCGGCGTTGCCGCCGACCGCGTACATGTGGCGGCCGAAGACGGTGTGCCGCAGCATCAGGTCGAGGCACACGACCAGGGTGCCGAAGATGACGAGCAGCAGCGGCACCCCGCGGTCGGCCGACAGCACCAGTACCACCACCGCGAGGACGCCGGCCAGGCCGGCCAGACGCAGGGTCAGCCAGAGGCCGGAGGTGACCGGCAGGTCGGCGCCGCGCCGTAGCCGCCGGTTGACCAGTGAGCCGGCGCTCCAGCCGGCGACGATGAGCGCGGCCACCAGCCAGCCGGCCCACAAGGGCAGCCAGGTGTCGCTCAGCCCGGCGAGGAGCCCCTCGAACGGCAGGTTGATCGTCCCGCCGCGGCCCAGCAGGTACAGCATCAGGCCCTGCCAGCCGATCAGCCCGGCGAGCGTGACGACGAACGAGGGCATCCGCAGCTTGGTGAACATCCAGCCGTGCAGCAGGCCGACCAGCACGGCGCAGCCGAGCGCCGCCGCGACCGCGACCAGCGGGTTCCAGCCGTGGTGGACGTACAGGATCGTCATGACCACCGCGCACAGGCCGCTGACCGAGCCGGCCGACAGGTCGATCTCGCCCAGCAGGATCACCATGATGATGCCGAGTGAGATGGTGCCGGTGGCCGCCATCTGCAGGGCCAGGTTGGTGAGGTTCTCCGCCGACAGGAAGTGCTCGTTGAGGGACCCGAACACCACCGCGATGAGGATCAGGCCGCCGATGACCGGCCACGCGCCGGCGTCGGTGCGGCCCGCCGCGCGCAGCGGTTCGAGGGGCTTGTGCAGCAGGCCGGTGATGCGCTGGTTCACGGTGGTCATACGGTGCCTCCGGTGATGGCGGCGACGACGGCCTCCGGGGAGGATTGCGCGGTATCGAACTCGCCGGCGTTACGGCCCAGCCGGAGCACCACGATCCGGTCGCTCACCGCTCGGACGTCGGCCAGGTTGTGGGAGATGACGAGCACCGCCAGCCCCCGATCGCGCAGGCGGCGGATCAGATCGAGTACCTGTGCGGTCTGTTCGACGCCGAGCGCGGCGGTCGGCTCGTCGAGGATCACGACCCGCGGCTCGCCGATGAGCGCCCGGGCGATGGCGACGGACTGCCGCTGGCCGCCGGAGAGCATCGCGACGGGCACCCGGATGTCACGGATCCGCACGTCCAGCGAGGACAGCAGGTCCCGTGCCGAGCGCTCCATCCGGATGTGGTTGAGCACCGTCCAGCGACGGCGTTCGGCGCCGAGGAACAGGTTGCCGACGACGTCGAGGTTCTCGCAGAGCGCGAGGTCCTGGTGGACGGTCGACACGCCGAGATGCTGTGCCTCGTGCGGGCTCGCGATCCGGACCGGGCGGCCGTCCTGCTCGATCACCCCGTCGTCCGCGGTGACGACGCCGGACAGGACCTTGACGAGGGTCGACTTGCCGGCGCCGTTGTCGCCCACCAGGGCGACCACCTCGCCGTCCGGCAGGTCCAGGCTCACCCCGTCGAGAGCCTGGACCGCGCCGTAGCGTTTGCTGATGTTCGAGGCGGCGAGCATTACTGGAGTCCCGCCTTGGTGCACGCCGGGACGACCGGGCCGGTGCAGATCTCGGACGCCTTGTAGAAGCCGTCCTTGACGATGGTGTCCTTGATCCGGTCGGCGGTGACGGCGATCGGGTCGAGCAGGAACGCGGGGATGTCCGCGGTGCCGTTGGCGACCTTCGTCGGCGCGGCCGGCTTCTCGCCCTTGGCCAGTGCGACGGCCAGTTCCGCGGATTTCTCCGCCTCCTGACGGATGTCGAGGTAGATGGTCATGTACTGCTCTCCGGTCAGGATCCGTTGTACCGCCGCAAGTTCCGCGTCCTGGCCGGTGATCGGGGGCAGGGTCGGGTAGCCGGCGCGCTTCATCGCCGCGATCGCACCGCCGGCCATGCCGTCGTTGGCGGACAGCACCCCGACGATGGTGTCCCGGCCGAGCGCGGTGATGGCCTGCTCCATCTCCTGCTGGGCCTTGTCCGGGCTCCAGTCGGGCGTGTCGAACTCGCGGCCGATCTGGACCTTGCCGTCGAGGACCTTGTGCGCACCGGTCTTGTAGTCGGCCGAGCTGGGGTCGGTCGAGGCGCCGTTGAGCATGACGATCTTGCCCTTGTCGGTCGTCCCGGCCTTGGTCAGCGCGTCGAGCAGGGCCTGGCCCTGCATCTCGCCGACCCGGACGTTGTTGAAGGAGACGTAGTACTCGTAGGTGATCTCGGAGATCAACCGGTCGTAGGCGATCACCGGTACCTTCTTCTGCTTGGCCTGGTTCACCAGCGACGCGACCGCGCTGGCGTCGACGGCGTCGAGCACCAGCACGTCGGCGCCCTGGGCCAGGGCGGCCTCCACCTGCTGCTGTTGCTTGGCGGCGTCCTGGTCGGCGTTGGCGTACAGCAGCTTGCAGTCGGCGCACAGCGCCCTCACCTTGGCCTCGAACAGCGGCCGGTCGAACGCCTCGTATCGGGTCGTCTTGGACTCCGGCAGGAACAACGCGATCGTCGGCGCGTCCTTGCCGGCCGGCTTGTCCTTGACGCTGCTGCCACACCCGCTGACAACGGTGGCCGCGACGGCCACGACTGCGACGAACCATCTGGCGCTCACGGAGGGACACCTTTCCTCGGAGGGGTTCTGCAAGCAGATTGAGCCACCCGGCCAGACCTTGGCAAGGTCCTTTACAAAATTGATAAAGGACCTTTTCTAACCGATGTGGCACGCTGTTCCTGTGCAGACAACCGGCACCGCAAGCACGACCAGCGTGCTGCGGGTGATGAACGAGCGCGCCGTCTTCGCTGAGACCTTCCGGCTGGGCACGGTGTCGCGCCCCGAGCTGGCCCAGCACACCGGCCTGTCCAAACCCACCGTGGCCGTGGCGCTCACCAACCTCGAACGCGCCGGGCTGCTGCGCCAGGTCGGGATGCGCGCGGGCGCGGCCGGACGCTCCGCGGTGCTGTACGAGGTGCGCCCCGAAGCGGGCTGGGTGTTCGCGGTCGACGTCGGCCGCTCGTACGTCCGCGTCGGCCTCGCCGACCTGGTGGGCACGATCGTTGCGCGCAAGGACGAGTCGTCGCGGGGTACCCGTGCCCGCGACCTCGTCGCGCAGCTCACCCGCCTCGCCGAGGAACTGGTCGCCACCGCCGGAATCACGCGCGAAGACATCACGCTGGCTGTCTTCGGTACCCCCGGCATCCACGACAAGGCGACCGGCGCACTGCATCTGGCGCCGAACCTGCCCGGTTGGGATCGGCGCGGGAGCGTCGAGCGGCTGGCGGGCATCGCCGGCTCGGCGTATGTGGTGGAGAACGACGTCGACCTTGCGGCCGTCGGTGAGGCGACCTACGGGCTCGGCCGCGGCGTCCGGCACTTCGTCTACGTCTCCATCGGCACCGGCACCGGCATGGGCATCATGATCGACGGCAAGCTGTACCGCGGGTTCCGGGGCGCGGCCGGCGAGATCGGCTATCTGCCGGTCGGTGAGGGCGACCCCCTGCTGAACGAGCCCGCCGCGCGACGCCGCGGCATGTTCGAGTCGGTGGCCTCGGCCGACGGCGTGGTCGCGTTGGCGCAGCGGCTGGGCCTGCACGACGCGGCAACCGCGAAGGACGTCTTCGACGCCGCCCGCGCCGGCGACCCGACCGCGCGGCAGGCCGTGTCCAGCGTGGTGGACCATGTCAGCCACGCGCTCGCCGGGATCACCGCGGTGCTCGACCCGGAGCTCGTCGTCCTCGGCGGCGGCGTCGGCAGCCAGCCCGGCGACCTGCTCACCGGCCCGGTCGCCGAGCGGCTGCGCAACCTCGTCGCGCTGCACCCGCCCCGCATCGAGGTCTCCACCCTCGGTAAGGACGCCGTCCTGCTCGGCGCGCTCGCCGTCGGCCTGACCGATGCACGCGACCTGGTCCTCGACCGCACGGCACCCGCCCGCTGACACCGCCGACGCCGACGCGGGCGTGCTCGTCCATGCTCGGGGCGAGGGCCTCGCCGGGCGGCACCCCGATCCGCGGCCGGCGTCTGCCGAACCTCAGTTCTGACCGGAGGACCGCCGATGAGCAGTGTGCAGCACTCTCACACATGATCGGAGCGGAGCCGTCGTGCAGACCGAGACAGCATCCCGGGCAGAGCGGCCCGGCACCAGCATCTGGCACAGCCTGGGCGCTCGCATCGTAGGGCTGGTGACGCTGGCGCTGCTGGCGGCGGTCCTGATCGGGGTGGTCGGCGTGGTGACGGTCGGCGCGGTGAACGCCCGCACTGACCGCATGTACCACAGCAACGTCGTGCCGGCCCAGCAGCTGGACCAGGTCCGGGCGGACATGAAGGACGCCCGGATCGCGCAGCTGAACTACGTCGTGGCGAATACCGCCGAGGGGATGGCGACGCAGCTCGCCGCCTTCAACGAGGCCGTCACCGCGTTTGACGCCGACGTGGCCGCGTACCGCGCCACCACCGCCGACCCGGCCACGCTCGACAAGCTGGTGACGGCGTGGCACGGCTACCTCGAGGTGGCCCGGATCCTGATGCCCTACGGGATCAACAACGACTGGGACTCCTACCACCGCGAGCGGGTCAAGGCCGTGCCGTTCGCCGACGAGGCCGACCGGATGCTTGTCAAGCTGCTCGACACCGAGCGGGCGGACGCCGCACACGGCCTCGCGGCCGCGGACCAGCTCTACCGCCAGCGCCGGGTCTGGATGGTGGCGACGATCGTGGTCGCCATCGGCTTGACGGCGGTGCTGAGCACGCTGCTGATCCGGGGGATCATCCGGCGGCTGCGCCGCGTGGTGACGGCGATGGGTGCGGTCGCCGCGGGCGACCTGACCACCGTCAGCAGCGTCGGCGGCTCGGATGAGATCGCCAAGCTGGGCAACGCGCTGGACGCCACGGTGGCATCGTTGCGCCAGACCGTCGCCGGGGTGACACGCACGGCCGGTGGCGTGGCGGGCGCGGCGCGGGAGTTGCACGGCACGACCCAGCAGCTGGCGCAGATCGCCGAGCGCTCCGCCTCCGACGCGACGACGGTGTCCACCGCGTCGGACGAGGTAGCCCGCTCGATCCAGACCCTGGCCGCCGCGGCGGAGCAGATGAACGCCTCGATCGCGGACATCGCCCGCAGCGCGCACGAGGCGGCCGGGGTCGCCTCCGGCGCGGTGCATACCGCGCAAACCACCCAGGGCACCATGTCGGCGCTGGGCGAGTCGGGACAGCAGATCGGGCAGGTCCTGGCCGTGATCCGCTCCATCGCGGAGCAGACCAACCTGCTGGCGCTCAACGCCACGATCGAGGCGGCCCGGGCCGGCGACGCCGGGAAGGGCTTCGCCGTGGTCGCCGGGGAGGTCAAGGAGCTGGCGCTGGAGACAGCCAACGCGACCACCGACATCTCGGGCCGAGTGGAGACGATCCAGATCGACACCGGCAACGCGCTGTCGGCGATCGGTGCGATCAGCCAGGTGATCGGGAAGATCAACGAGTATCAGATGACGATCGCGTCGGCGGTGGAGGAGCAGACCGCCACGACCGGCCAGATGACCCGCAGCGTGTCCTCCGCGGCGGAGGGGGTCGACGGCATCTCCACCCGGGTGGCGACCGTGGCCGAGTCGGCGGAGGCAACCGCGGGCGCGGTCGTCGACGCGCAGGCCCGGGTCGACCAGCTCAACGGCATGGCCGCCGAACTGCACTCCCTGGTAGCCCAGTTCCGCACCTGAGGTGCCTTCGACCGGCATGCCGGGGCGGGCCACCACCGGGGCTAACGCCGGTGGAGCGCGCGGTGCACGAAGGCGGGCGGGAAGTTCGCCCACACCAGCGGCGTGCGCTCCAGCGTCTGGAACCGCGCCCCGAGCTCGGCGGCGAAGTCCCGCGCCGGCGGGGTCCACGCGGCGTGGACGTACGCGAACGTGGTGAACCCACCGTCCGGGGCGAGCACCGCGCCGATCGCGTCGAGGATCCTCGTGCGCACCGGGCGCGGCAGGACCGTCCATGGCAGGCCGGACACCACCGCGTCGACCGGGCCGTCGACGATGTCGGCGAGCCGTTCGGCGGAATCGTGGATGACCTCGACCGGTCGGAGCCGATACCGCCGGCCCAGCGCCGCGGCCAGCCGCCCGTTGGCCTCCACCGCGACGAACCGCGCGCCGGGCGCCATGCGCCGCAGGATGGCCGCCGTCACCGGGCCCGTCCCCGGGCCGAGCTCGACGACGGTGCGGGCGTGCTGCAGGCGCAGGCCGTCGGTGAGCGCGCGGGCGAGGGCGGGCGAGCTCGCCGCGACAGCGCCGGTCGTGCGCGGGTGCAGGAGGAACTCCTGGAAGATCGACATGTGGGCGACGCTATGGAGGGCCGCCGTAACCGGGCGTCGTGCTGCGGGCTCGCGAAGGTCCTCCCGCAGGAGGAACCGGGCCGTATCCTGGGTCGGATGTACGGGCCGGTGTGGACGCGCGACGCGGTACTCGCCACGGCGCTGACGGGGGTGTCAGTGGCCGCCCTGCCCGACGGGCGGCCCCGCTGGGTCCAGGTGACGCTGCTCGTCGTGCTCGCCTCGGCGCTGCTGTGGCGCCGGCGGCGACCGCTCACCGCGGCCGCGGTGGTGCTCGGCGCGGCCTGGCTGGGGTTGCTCGGCACCGTCTGGCGCGAGCACCTGCCGCTGGGCCATCTCGCCGTCGAGGTCGTGGTGTACACCGTGGTGCAGGAGGGCCGGCGCGCGGCGGCGGCGGTGGTCTCCGCGGTCGGTGCCGGGTTCTTCATCGCCTGGGCCGTGCGCTGGTACCCCGGGACCGACGCGTTCTGGGGCTCCGCCGGGTTCTGCCTGTCCCTCGCCGTGGCCTGGCTGCTCGGCGAGTACCTGCGCGCACGGCAGGCCCGGGCGGCGGCCGAGCGCCGGGCCCTTGCCGCCGCGGCCGCCGCCGGCGAGCGCGCCCGGATCGCCCGCGAGCTGCACGACGTGCTCGCCCACAGCGTCGGCGTCATGGTGGTCAACGCCGAGGGCGCCCGGCTGATGCGCCACGCCGACCCGGCCGTCGTCGACCGGACGCTCGAGCTGATCAGCACCACCGGGCGGGGCGCGCTGGAGGAGCTGCGCCGGCTGCTGGCGGCACTGGACGAGCACGCGTACACGGCGGCCGACCTCGAGGACCTGGTCCGCCGCACCGGCGCCGGGCTGCGCGTCTCAGGGACCGCGGACGGGGTGCCACCGGAGGTGCTTGCCCAGGCGTACCGCATCGTCCAGGAGGCCCTGACCAACGTCACCAAGCACGCCGGAGCGGGTGCCCGGGCCGACGTCGTGCTTGGATTCGGTACTCCAGGACACCGCACGTTGCGCATCGAGGTGCTCGACACCGGGGGAACGGGCGCCGCCGCGGGCCTGCCGTCGTCCGGGCGGGGCCTGGCCGGCATGCGGGAGCGGGCCGGCCTCGTCGGCGGCACGCTGAGCGCCGAGCCGGTCGAGGGCGGCGGATTCCGCGTGGTCGCGACGCTGCCGTACGACTCCACAGCCGGCTCTCAGCCGCGCACAGCGGGCGCACAGGGGCGCGCTGACAGGATCGGCATGTGGCGGCACGGGTACTGATCTGCGATGACCAGGAGCTCATGCGGGTCGGGCTTCGGATGGTGGTGGACAGCCAGCCCGACCTGACCGTGGTGGGCGAGGCCGCCGACGGGGCCGCCGCGGTGAGCCTGGCCGAGCAGACGTTGCCCGACGTGGTGCTGCTCGACGTACGGATGCCGGCCCTCGACGGGGTGACCGCGGCGGCACGGATCGCCGCGGCCCTACCCGGGACCCGGCTGCTCATGATCACCGCGTTCGACCTGGACGAGTACGTCTACGCCGCGTTGCGGGCCGGCGCGCACGGGTTCGTGCTCAAGGACGCGCCCGCCGCGGAGCTGCTGGTCGCGATCCGCGGCGTGCTGCGCGGCAACGCGATGGTGGCGCCGTCGGTGACCCGGCGGCTGCTGGAGCGGTACCTGACCGGGGCCGCCGCGCCCGAGCCCGATCCACGCTCCGATCTGCTGACCGAGCGGGAGCGGGAGGTCCTCGGCCTGGTCGCGCTCGGGCTGAGCAACGCCGAGATCGCCGGCCGGCTGTTCCTCAGCGAGACGACCGTGAAGACGCATATCGGCCGGATCCTCGCCAAGCTGCGGCTGCGGGACCGCATCGGCGCCGTGGTGTTCGCGTACGAGTCGGGCCTGGCCCGCCCGGGAACCCGCCCGGTCGGGTAGGCCCGCGCTGCACCCCCGAGGCCGCCGAGGTCGCCGAGCGACTGCGCGCCGGCGGCTACCACTTGGCCATGCTCGCCACGCCGCACAGCTCAGCTGTCTGGCAGGTCTGTCTTCACTTCAGCGCTTGGCCGGGGGGCGAACGGGTCGGTGTGCGAGGTCGGAATGGCGGCCGACAATGATGTCCCGCCGCCCGCAGGACTCGATATGGTCATGCGCCCACCGAGCGCCACCACTCGGTCGACCAGGCCGGTGAGTCCGGATCCCTTGTCAGGGTTGGCTCCCCCGATTCCGTCGTCGCGGATGGAGAGCTGCAGCATCCCGCCTTGCAGCTGCGCGACGATGTGCACGAGGGACGCGCGTGCGTGCTTTGCCGCGTTCGTCAGCGATTCCGACACGATGTAATAGGCGGCCACTTCGACGCTCGAAGACAATCGCCGGTCGAGACGAATGTCAAGATCTACCGGGACCGCAGAACGGCGGGCGAGCGATCTGAGTGCCAGCTCCAGTCCGCCCGTGGTCAGAATCGTGGGGTGAATGCCCCGCGAGATTTCCCGCAGATTCTCATGTATGCTCTTGATTTCTGTCGCGACTTCCGACACCTGCACTTTGACTTGCTCGAGCGATGTGCAATCCCCGGCCGCGCGCAACTCGAGCCCGACCGAGATGAGCCGTTGCTGGGCTCCATCGTGCAGATCGCGTTCAATGCGCCGGCGTGCCTCGTCGGCGGCAGCGACAATACGGGCGCGGGACGCGATGAGCTCCTCGCGGCTGCCGGCGTTCGCGATGGCGGTGGCGGCAAGGTCCGTGAAGTCCTTGATGCGTTCCTCCGCGTCGGGCGGCAAGGGCCCATCTTGCGTCGACGAGACGACGATAACGCCCCACAGCCGGTCCTCGACGAAGATCGGCAAACCGACCGCCGCACCGATGCCCAGTTCACGTTCGGGAGTGCCGGGGCGGTCCGTGTCGTCCTCGTTGTCGATCCGGGCGGCGCGACCGGTTCGGCGCACCAGGGCTGCGATGTTGCTGCCGGTGGCCGGCCATTTACTGTGGACCAGCGACATCAGTGCGGGCTGACTGGTCGCGACAATCGTGACCGTGGCGCCGGGCTCGTAGCGCAGCAGCATCGTGTTACGCGCGCCCAGCAACTGGCTGACCTCTGTCGTCACCGCGGAGAAGACCTCGGTCGGACTGACGCCCCGCGCGACATACGTCGCCACCCGCCGCAACGCGGCCTGCTGATCGGCAAGCAGCCTCAGCTCGTCGCGCCCTTCGCGGAGGGAGTCGAGGATGGCCGCACGTTCACGCGCCGCGCGCAGCAGCGACTCGATCGACGGGACGACCTTCTCCTGCAGACGCCGGGTCAACACCTCAGGAATGTCGGCGGGGACCTGCAGGGTCCCGAGCAAGGTCGCGCCGTCGCGCAGCGGAAATACCGAATGATCCCCGACGCCGGGCATGGCTTTGAGCTTGATCGCCACATCCGGCAGCTCGAGCGCGTGCGCGATCCGTTGCGCGGTCGCGGGCAGCGCGGCGGCAACATCGTCCGTGTTGAGCAGCAGGCCGGCCATCTCAGCCGTGAGGTCGGATTCCTGAGCCTGCACGGCTCGCAATCGGGACAGGTCCGCCAGCGCGCCGATCACCGCAGCGACTACGGCGAAGACGGCGAGCATGGCCCAGTCCCGGGTATCGGCAACCGCCAACCCTAGAGCGGGAGGGACATAGAAGAAGTCGTATGCCAGGATGCTCGCCAGTGCCGTGGCGAATCCAAGCATCATTCCCCACACCATCGATATGATGACGACACCGAGGAGGTAGATCTGGGCCAATGACTGCGCCCTTGTGATCGTCCTGAGTGGATAGATCAAGAGAGTCTCCGCGGCGACCAGGGCAACAGCCACCGCGATCCCCACGCCAATTGGTGGGGGCGTCGGACGCACCATTCGCAACAGGAACTCCGAACGCATAGTTCAAGGGTACCCAGGTCGGCTCACTCGGCGGCAGGTCACAGCGAGTGCTGTGGCCCGAGATGTTGGCCGGCCTGGCACAGCCGCTGCGCGCCATAGCCGCGCCGGGCTCGGCGACGAACTGGAAGCGGTTCACCGGCGCGTCCCCCCGGCGAAATACCGGACGGCCTTCCGCAGGATGTCGCGTTCCTCCTCCAGTTTCGGCGCCCGGCGCGACTCGCCATGCTCCGCCTCCACCGGCCCGGCAGCCGCCACACCCCCGACCGCGAGGGATTTGAGCTACGCAGCGTCTCCAAGTTTATCCCGGGATCGTCCTCGACCTGCGCAATCGTCGCGCCCGGCCGCGCGCGGTGCTCCATCGCCATCGTGTTCCAGGACGCTTATCCACCCGGACCCATGCCGCGTCCGCCGGCAAGCCGCGGCCAATGGCAGCACGCCGGAGGGCGCGGGGTGTGCGATGCTGTGTCGTCGCCATAGCGGCCCGCTACGGGACGGCGCAGCGCGGTTCGGAGGATGCGTGGCACGGCGAGGGTGGGGACTCCTTGTCGTGATGGCCGCCGCTCTCGTCGTGTATCTCGTGATGCCGGACCAGATCAACGCGACCGAAGTCATGCATGCTGCCACCCCCGGGCTCGTGGGCACGTCAATCTCCGATCTCGCACACGATGACTCCGGGCAGCTCGTCCTATGCTCCGACCAGGTGACGACGCCGCCACGAGACACCGGCCAGAACCTTTCCGCGGCCGCGGATCGGCACATCCTCCGGGCGTCGAGCGCCGCTACCCCAACCTCGGCGGCGACCAGCCGCCCGATTGGCAGCTGGCGGACACGAGAGCTCTCGCCGCCCTCCGGCCCACGCTCACCGCCCTGCAGGTCCTTCGCTGCTGATGCGGCGCCCTGTGCAGTCGCCGGCACGTTGGCCGGCCAACCTGCACACGCTGCGCCCTTGACCACTCGCAGTAGCCGAAAGTTGATCATGCAGCCATCCCGTGCGTACCCCCATGCCCGCTTCGGCGGCATCCTCGGCCGTCCCGACGGTAGATACCACGCGGCCGGACCGGCGGCCCGGTCGTGAATCTCGGCATTATCGGACAGGCGGTGGGCCTCTTCGCCGTCACCAACATCGACGACGTGCTCGTCCTGGCGTTGTTCTTCGCCCAGGGCGCCGGGCGCAAGGGGTCCACGCGCACGATCTGCATGGGCCAGTACCTCGGGTTCGCGGCGATCCTGGCCGTGGCCGGCGCGGCGGCGTTCGGCGCCACGTTCCTGCCCGGGTACGCCATCCCCTACCTCGGTTTGCTGCCGCTCGCGCTCGGCATCAAGGCCGCCGTCCAGGCGTGGCAGCACCGCAACGATCCCGAGGAGGAACGGGCGGCGAAAGCGGGCGGCCCGAAAGTCCTCGAGGTCGCCATGGTCACCTTCGCCAATGGCGGCGACAACATCGGCGTCTACGTACCGGTCTTCGCCACCGCGGGCATTGGTGGCATGACCGTCTACGCGATCGTCTTCCTGGCCCTGGTCGGCGTGTGGATCGCGGCCGGCCGCCACCTCGCCACCCATCCCGTCATCACCAGGACGCTCAGCCGATGGGGACACATCCTGCTGCCCGTCGTCCTGATCGGCATCGGCCTGCTGATCCTGATCAGAGGCGGAGCCTTCGGCCTGTAGCGACAGGGAACCTGACAGGCTTCCGGGCGACGCGAAAGCGGCCGCCCGCGAGGCCGCCCCACCACCCGGCTAAGGCGCGTCGAGCGCCGGCGGCATGGCGTCACGAAAATGTCATGGTCGCGCGCTGCCTCGGCATTTCGTCGCTGCCGGGGCCCGCATGATCGTTTGGGCTGGAGGATCCCGCGGCCGGGTCTTTAGGCTGGCCACGACGGTATGCCGGGGCGTCGACGCGGAGGACATGTGAGCACCCGCCAGGCGGCTGATCTGCCGCAACAGCCGATCACGATGGCCGAGGAGCGGATCGGTGTCAACGGCGCCATCGCGGCCGCCCTGACCCGGTGGATCGGCTCCATGCCCGCCCTCTACATCGCGCTGGTCGTCGTCGGCGGGTGGATGGCCCTGGCGACCTGGGGACCGCTGCACCAGGCCGATCCGTACCCGTTCGCGTTCCTGCTGTTCCTGAACAATGTGATGCAGCTCGTCCTGTGCTCGGTGATCCTGGTCGGCCAGCGGGTTCTCGGCATGGCGGCCGACCGCAGGGCGATCCAGACCTACGAGAACGCCGAGGCGATCTTCGCGCGGGTCGCGGACCTCCAGGCCCACCTCGACCAGCACGACCGGGCACTCAGCCGCGGGGTGAGCCTGCTGCACTCCAGCCCGCACCCCTGGATCGAACGGCACCGCGTGCAACCACCGCCGCAGGCCATCGACCAGGCCGTGGGCGTCAACGGCCGGATCGCCGCCTGGCTCACGCAACGGCTGGGCAGCATGTGGGCCTTCTACGCGGCCGCCGGCACCCAGGTGCTGTGGATCGGGCTGGCCGTGCTGGGCGCGCAACGGGTCGACCCGTACCCGTTCGCCTTCATGTCGTTCCTGTCCACGCTGGCTCAGCTCATCTTCATGATTGTGATCATGGTCGGTCAGGACGTCCTGGACCGGTCCGCCGACCGCCGCTCCGAGCAGACCTTCCTGGACGCCGAGGCCATCTTGCACGAATGCCAGCGGATGAAGGCACGGCTGAGCGCACAGGACCGCATCATCGACAGCCTTGCCAGCTACACCGCCGCCCAGGTCACCGAGCACCTGGCGAAGACCATCCACCACATCCATCTCCAGGCCACGACCGACAGCCACCAGCCCCCGAGCGGCGGCCCCGCGCTCCAGCCGTGGGAGCAGTTGCCGGAGGAAGCGCAGGAGGCAACCCGCGCCCAGGCCCGGCGCATCGGCGAGCGGCTGGCCGCGGTCGGCTGCCTGATGGTCCCGACGTTTGACCCGACTCGCACCTTCGCCTTCAGCGACCACGAGGTGGAACTGCTGGCCCGGCTGGAGCACGAACACGAGATGGCCCAAGCGTCCGTGCCCGGGCCGGGCCCGACGCCCCTGCTGGCGCCCTGGGAGCAACTGTCCGACACTGCGCGGGCCAAGCACGTGGAGGCGGTACGACGCATTCCCGCCATGCTGGCCGCCGTGGGATTCCAGGTGCTGCGCGACGGCAAGGGCGACACCCCCGGGGAAGCGGACTTCACCGCCGACGAGTGGGCAGCCCTGCAGCAGTCGATGATGGCGTCCGGCGTCCTCGTGTCGATCGCCGAGGGCGTCATGGATCCCGAGGAGATCTTCGCCCTGATCAAGGTCCTGCGGGAGGCCAGCATCTCGCATCCCAACCGGTTCATCCGCGAACTGACGGCCGCGTCCACCTTCACCACCGGCTTACCGCCCGGCGCCGGGTACGCCGACTACGAAGGTCCCGCGCTCGAGCTGATCCGCTCGGCGACCACCATCATCGCCGGCAAGGCACCAGCGGCGTTGGCCGACTTCCGGGCGCTGCTCGTCGAGATCGCCTCGGTCGTCGCCGACGCGAACAACGAGGGCGGATTCTTCGGCCTCGGCGCCCGGCCCCGCACGCCTCGGGAGGCGACGGCCATCGAGGCCGTCAGGCGCGCGACAGACCTCGCCGCCGACGGCGTCGGGCTACCCGCCGACGGCCGCGCCGGCCAGCCCATGCCGAGCGGCCATTGACCGATCGCACGGGTACTGCCACGTCAGCCCACGTTCGCCCGGTCGCCAACGCGGCGCAGGCGCGCGTTGTCGATCCTCGCGCACGCGTTGGCGGCGATGGCGGCCAAGCCCGAGCCGGACGCCACGTCGAGCGCCCGCCAGCCAGCCGCCGTAGGCCCGAGGTCCAACCGGCACACGGCGCGGTCGGAACTGTGAACGGCCGAGTGCGTCGGCGGCTGCCAGCGCACCACACCGGCGACTGCAGAAAACCCACCCGGCGCGTCACTCACGTCGGGTTCGCGCCGACGACCTCGGCAGGATGGTGAAAATCAGGACGGCCGGCCGCGGACCGGGCCGCTTGCCTGCGTCGGTGGATGGGGTGACCTTCCCGCCAGCCGCTCGGGTGACGGGCCGACGCGGACGGCCCACAGCGCGCAGGTCACGGGCGAGGAGCGACCGCGGGCGAGCGACTTCAGGCCGGGACAAGCACGTCCCGCCCGCCGTTCGTGCGCTGGCGCGGTGACCGGCCCTCCGCAGTACCGTGGAAGCGGCATTTGCCAGAGGCTGCCAGTCGAGCAGTCGCCGAGAGGGCAGCAGGAACCAGACCAATCACCACTGACGGCGAGAGGAGTCTGCCGTGAGCAAGATTGTGGACAAGGCGAAGGAATTCCTCGGCAAGCACGACGACAAGGTCGACGAGGGGCTCGACAAGGCCGGCGAGCAGGTTGACCGGCGCACGGACCAGAAGCACACCGAGCAGGTGGACAAGGGCGTCCAGGCGGCGAAGGAACACACCGGAGAAGGCGACACGACGAAGTAGGGCATCAGCCATCCGCAGCGTTTCGGATCTCACGCGGCCGGCGAGCGGAGGGGGGTTCCGGCCCGCCGCCGGCGGGCCGTACTACCCGGGCACGTACGCCGCCGGCTGCTACAACCGCCTGCGGGACTCCACCGCGGGCGGGACCGTCGAGAACGGAGCCTGGTACATCTGCCGAACTGGCTGCCGCTGACGTTCCGGGCCGAATATCCGCATCGCGGACGTCTGCCCGGTCGAACCGGGTGAGGAATCGGCCGGTCCGCAGGTGATTGGCGCACCGTGCTCGGGGTAGTCCGCCGCACATGACGCCGCGCGCCCGGGCCGGCGCAACACGATGTGGTGCCGCGACCACCCAGCAGGAGCCTGCAGTGTGGAATCATCAGGAAACGAGCGGGCTCAGCGGTCACCTGGTCGAGGTGGCCGAGCGCTCGCGAATCGCGTTGGAGCACGTCACCGAAGCTCTGTGCGGCTCCGGTCCCGCAGCCTCGGACGCCCTGCCTGCCGCCGAGAAGGCGCTGTATGCACTGCGCCAGGCCGTCGACGACCACGCGTTGGCGATCGAGGAGACCCGGGGCGCGTCGCCCGCCGCCGCTGTGCGGGCGATCGTCGCCGCGGCGCAGGTCAACGCCGATGCGGAGTGCGTCGAAGGACTCGCGAGGCGGCTGGCCGAGATCGCCGGGTCGCGGCCGGCACGGCCCGCGATACCGGCCGATGTGCACGCCGTCGTGTGCCGCATGGGCCGGGTCTGCGTCGACTTGATGGTCACGGCGGTCAGCGCCGGGACGTCGCCGCCGCCCGACCCGGAGGCGCGCATCGAAGCGGCCGATGCCGAGGTACGCCGGCTGCGCCAACGGCTCTACGCCCTGCTGCTGCAGGACCCGGCTCCGGTCGATGCGGACGCCGCGCTGGACGCCTCATTGGCCTGCCGGTACTACGCGCACTGCACTGCACTCGCGGCTTCCATGGCGCGGCACGCGATCCTGGGCGCGCACCCATCAGGGCACGCCCGCCAGTGAGATCTCGTCCAGGATCCGCCGCCACACCGTGTCGTTGAGGACGTCCCGATGGTGTGTCACCACCACCTCGGCCTGGGTGGGATCGGTGCGGTCGATCGACAGCCGACCGCCGCGGACAAGCGTCGTGAGCAGGGCTGCGATGCTCGTCGCGTAGGCCTTCGACGCGCCGGTGGGTGTCTTGGAGGCCAGGTTGTCGTCGCCGACGACCGTGACGCCGGGCTCCACCACCCGTGTGACGCCGGCCTGGGCGAGCTCGACAGCTCGGCCGAACACGCTGGCCGTGGTGTCGAGCACGACGGATCCCGGGCGCATGGTCCGGATGCTTCGCGCGGACACGAGTACAGGCGGCGGCCGCCCCGGAATCTCGGCTGTGACGATGACGATGTCGCTGCCCCGGACGCTCGCCGTGATGTACGCGCACGATCGTGGATGTGCCTCGCAGACGTGGACGCTCGCGCCCAACCGGCAGGCGGTGGCGGCGGCCTGGTGGCCCGCCGGGCCGCGGCCGACGACGAGGACCCTTGCGGGTCGACCGGTGCCGCCACCGGGAGCGGGTTCGGAAAGGCAGCGGCCGAAGGTGTCGGCGGCGGTCAGCACCGCTTGGTAGCCGGCGACCCGCTCCTGCGCGCCCAGGAAGTCCATCGGCCCGGCGCGGCCACGGGTGGGCGGCATCAGGTCGGCGGCGATCATGGTGAGGCCCTGCCCAGCCCAGCGGCGGATCAGATCCGGCACGTACAGCGGTTGCAGGAGGCAGATGAGCGCCTGCCCGGCACGGAATCGGTGTGTTGCGGCGATATTCGGTGGCCGGACACCGATGAGGATGTCGGCCGCGTCGAACACCTCGGCACGAGGCACCAACGTGGCCCCGGCCCGGGTGTAGGCGGTGTCGGGGAACCATGCCTCGCGCCCGGCCCCGGCTTCGACGACGACCGCGAGCCCGAGGTCAAGGATGGAACGGACGGCCGCAGGCACGAGCGCCACGCGCCGTTCGCCCGGCGCGGTCTCGCTGTAGACGCCGACCGTCTGGTGTGCCATCTGGATTTCGCCTCGCCGCGGACACAGCGAACGGTACTCCGTCCGTGGACCCGCGGCGATGCGTCACCGGCGCCGAAGGAGGGGATCCGCAGTGGTAGGTGGGCGGTGGCAGTTCTGGATCGACCGTGGCGGCACGTTCACCGACATCGTCGCCAGGAGGCCCGGTGACGGCCGGCTGGTGACACGCAAGCTGTTGTCGAACAACCCGGCACGCTACGCCGACGCGGCGGTCGCCGGGATTCGGGCACTGCTCGGTGTTGCCGATGCGGCGCCGATCCCGGTGGATCGGATCGAGGCGGTGCGGATGGGGACCACGGTCGCCACGAACGCACTGCTGGAGCGCAGGGGCGAACGCACCGTGCTGGTCATCACCGCAGGCTTCGGCGACGCGTTGCGCATCGGCTACCAGAACCGGCCGCGGATCTTCGAGCGGCACATCGTGGCACCGGAGGCGCTGTACGAGCGCGTGATCGAGGTGGACGAACGGATGTCGGCCGACGGCACCGTGCTGCGCTCGCCGGATCTCGACCGGCTGGCCGGCGACCTGCGGCGTGCGCACGACAGCGGCATCCACGCGGCCGCGGTGGTCTGCCTGCACAGCCACCTGTACCCGGCCCACGAACGGGAGATCGGGAGGCTGGCGGAGCGGATCGGCTTCGGCCAGGTCTCGTGCTCCAGCGAGGTGAGCCCGTTGATGAAGCTGGTGCCGCGTGGCGACACCACCGTCGTCGACGCGTACCTGTCGCCGGTGCTGCGCCGGTACGTCGAAGCGGTGGCAGAGCAGCTGCACGGCGTACGGCTGATGTTCATGCAGTCCAACGGCGGCCTGGCCGAGGCCGGGCACTTCCGCGGCAAGGACGCGATTCTGTCCGGTCCGGCCGGTGGCATCGTCGGCATGGCGCGTATGTCGCAGCTGGCCGGCTTCGACAAGGTGATCGGTTTCGACATGGGCGGCACCTCTACGGACGTTTCGCACTACGCCGGCCAGTACGAGCGGGTCTTCCACACCCAGATCGCCGGGGTACGGCTGCGCGCCCCCATGATCGACATTCACACGGTCGCGGCGGGAGGCGGGTCAGTCCTGCACTTCGACGGCGCCCGCTACCGCGTCGGCCCGGACTCCGCGGGTGCCGACCCCGGACCTGCCTGCTACCGCAACGGCGGCCCGCTCACCATCACCGACGCCAACGTGATGCTCGGCCGGATCCAGCCAGCGACGTTCCCCCAGGTCTTCGGTCCGCACGGCGATCAGCCGCTGGATGCCGACGTGGTGCGACGGCGGTTCACCGACCTGACCGCGGCCATCGCAGGACTGACCGGCGACGAGCGCACGCCGGAGCAGGTGGCGGAGGGGTACCGGCAGATCGCGGTCGCGAACATGGCCAACGCGGTGAAACGGATCTCGGTACAGCAAGGCCGTGACGTCACCAGGTACGTGCTCACGACGTTCGGCGGCGCCGGCGGGCAACACGCGTGCTCGGTGGCTGACTCGCTGGGTATCCGCACCGTGCTCGTGCCGCCGATGGCCGGCGTGCTGTCCGCGCTCGGCATCGGCCTCGCCGACACCACCGCGATGCGCGAACAGTCGGTGGAGAGCCGCCTGGAGCCCGCGGCGATGCGACGGCTGACCGACGTCGCGGACGTCCTGGAGGCGGCGGCCCGCTCGCAGCTGCTGGACGAGGACGTGCCGGCCGGGCGGATCCGGGTGCACCGGCGCGTGCACCTGCGCTTCGAGGGCACCGACACCGCACTGCCGGTCGAGCTCGCCGACCTGGACACGATGGTGGCGTCGTTCCGGATGGCATACCGGCGCATGTACGCGTTCCTCATGGACCGGCCGCTGATCGTCGAGGCGGTCTCGGTCGAGGCTGTCGGGCTGACCGAACCCCCGGACCTCTCCCGACTGGGTGAGCCCGCCGGCGCGCCGCAACGCGCCGCCGCACAGCCGCTCACCACCCGCCTGTACACCGGCGGAGCCTGGCGGGAGGTGCCGCTGTACGAGCGGGAACGCCTGCGCCCCGGCGACACCGTCGGCGGCCCGGCCATCGTGGCCGAGGCGGACGCGACCACGGTCGTCGACGACGGCTGGCGGGCGGCGGTGACGAAGCTCGGCCACCTGCTGCTGGAACGGATGCGGCCGGGCGACAAGGCATCCGAGGTGACCACCCAGGTCGATCCGGTACTGCTGGAGATCTTCAACAACCTCTTCATGTCGATCGCCGAGCAGATGGGCGCCCGGCTGGAGTCGACCGCGCAGTCGGTGAACATCCGGGAGCGGCTGGACTTCTCGTGCGCGCTGTTCGACCCGGACGGCAATCTCATCGCCAACGCGCCGCACATCCCCGTACACCTCGGCTCGATGGGCGCCAGCGTCAAGGAGGTCATCCGTCGGCGCCGCCCCGACATGCGGCCCGGCGCCGTGTACGCGATCAACGACCCGTACCACGGCGGCACCCATCTGCCCGACATCACCGTCGTCACCCCGGTCTTCGGCGCCGACCGGCCCGAGGTGCTGTTCTACGTGGCCTCCCGGGGCCACCACGCGGAGATCGGCGGGCTCACGCCCGGCTCCATGCCCGCGACCAGCCGCGACGTCCACGAGGAGGGCGTGCTGTTCGACACCTGGCCGCTGGTCGAGGACGGCCGCTTCCGCGAGGAGGAGACGCTCCGGCTGCTCACGGAGGCGCCGTACCCGTCCCGGAACCCGGCGACCAACCTGGCCGACCTGCGCGCCCAGATCGCCGCGAACGCCAAGGGAGTCGAAGAGGTGCGGCGGATGATCGGCCATTTCGGCCTCGACGTGGTGCAGGCGTACATGCGGCACGTCCAGGACAACGCCGAGGAGGCGGTACGGCGCGTCATCGACGCCCTCGGCGACGGCGAGTACCGCTACGAGATGGACTCGGGGGCGACGATCGCGGTACGGATCACGGTGGACCGCGCCGGCCGCGGCGCGACGATCGACTTCAGCGGCACGTCACCGCAGCTGGCGACGAACTTCAACGCACCCTCGTCGGTCGTCACCGCGGCGGTGTTGTACGTCTTCCGGACGCTGGTCACCGACGAGATCCCGCTCAACGACGGCTGCCTGCGCCCGCTGCGCATCGTGGTGCCCGCCGGTTCGATGCTCGCGCCCACCTATCCTGCGGCCGTGGTCGCCGGAAACGTGGAGACGTCACAGGCGATCGTCGGCGCGCTCTACGCCGCGCTCGGCATCCAGGCCGAAGGCTCCGGGACGATGAACAACATCAGCTTCGGCAACGACCGGCACCAGTACTACGAGACCGTCGCCTCCGGCTCAGGCGCCGGTGACGGGTTCGACGGGGCCGCGGTGGTGCAGACCCACATGACGAACTCCCGGCTGACCGACCCCGAGGTCCTCGAATGGCGCTTCCCGGTGCTCGTGGACGAGTTCGCCGTCCGCCACGACAGCGGCGGCGACGGCCGGTGGCGGGGCGGCGACGGCGCGGTGCGCCGCATCCGGTTCCGCGAGCCGATGACCGTCAGCACCCTGTCGGGCCACCGGCGTGTGCCGCCGTACGGCCTCGCCGGCGGCTCGCCCGGCGCGCTCGGCGCCAACCGGGTGGAACGCGCCGATGGCAGTGTCATCCCCCTCGCCGGCTGCGGCACCATCGATGTCCAGCCAGGCGACGTGCTGGTCGTCGAGACACCCGGCGGTGGCGGATACGGCAGCTCGTGAGCGCGCCCGGGTACACCCCGGCGAACAGCACCGCCGTGCCGCAACACGTCCAGGTCGTCGATACTGTCCGCGCCAGCAGCCATACCGGCACCGACCGGGATGGTGGCGGTGAGAGTGGTGGTGGTGGTGCTGATGACCGAGACGGTGTTGTTGTCGACGCTGGTGATGTAGAGGGCGGCGCCGTTGGGGCTGAGCGCGAGCCGTTGTGCGTTCCTGCCGAGGGGGACGGTGGCGGTGACCGTGTTCGTGGTGGTGTTGATGACCGAAACGGTGTTGTCCGGCGAGGATTGGGCGACGTAGGCGGTGCTGCCGTTGGAGCTGACCGCGATGGCGGACGCTGTGTTGGGGCTGAGCGGGATGGTGCCGGTGACCGTGTTGGTGGCGGTGTCGATCACCGAGACAGCCAGGCGCAGAAGGCAGCGGTGTCGCCGTAGGCCTCGTCCACGGCGACCCACCGGGCCGGGACGGCCGCCCCGACCGCGGCGGTGATCATGTCAGCGGCGAGTTTGGAAGAGACAGCCCTTGGAAATTGATCTTCTTCCCTCGACAGGAAGAAGGATCAGCCAAGGGCTGTCTCCACGACCGACCGGGGTCACCACCGACCGCCGCAGGTTCACGACAAGCTTAGGCAGGGACTTTGAGGGCGCGCCGTGCGGCGGCGACGACGAGCGAAATCAGCAGCGAGGTCACGACCTCTACCGCAATGGTGACAAAAACCTCGGCCATCACGGATTCTCCTAGCAGACAGATGGGAAATCGGCAGCACTGAGTCGGTGCCGGGTGGCGGACACGCCGGTAATTGACGCTGAATAATGAAGGCAGCGCCGACCGGCATTGCCGAGCGGGATATACGGGCACGCGCCGGATACCTCCGCCGCACCGGCGGTCTGGTCAGCAAGCCGGCCGAGTTAGCGGGTGCCCGGCATCGAGAGGGCCTTCGGCGAGGATCGCCGACTGCGGCCCGGACTATCGCTGTCCATCACTCGCCTCCCTCCGGTCACGACGCCACCGCGTCTGCATCCGACACCAACGAGAGGCAAGTCAGCCCCGGGATTGATATCCCGGCCAACACCTCTCTCGCTAGAGCTTTGGCACTCCACGGCGTAGCACGGCCGTCAGGTCGCCGACGCAGCCACTTGGCCTGTCCCCTTAAGCCGGGAAGAGGTGTCCTGATCCGTAGCGTCTCTCGACGGGTGGGATCAGTGGCCTGTGTCCGTGGAGACGCCTCACCGAACGAGGTGTCCCATCTGCCCCAAATTGTAGCGCCTATTCTTGCAGCGCCTACTCTCTGAAACCCCCGGTTCACGACGGCGACGGCTCGCTTCCCGCCGTGCCGGCGTCGGCCTCCTGGCTGTCTTCCGGAGCAGGTCAGGGAGCGGCCGGTTCCCAGAGCAGGAGTTGGCGGTGGTGGCTGAAGCCGTTGCGCAGGTAGAAGTCGACCGCGCGGCGGCCGGAGTGGACGGTCACGTGCAACAGGTCCCGGGCCCGGGCCTCGGCCAGGATCGCGGCCATCAGCGCGGCGCCGATGCCCTGGTTGCGGTATTCCTCACGGACCATGACCGACTGGACGTCGCCGTAGCGCCGGCCCAGCGAGCCGTTGCGGGGCACCCGTTCCGCGACGAGCAGCCAGGCGGCGCCGACCACGTGCCCATCGACCTCGGCGACGAACGGCAGATGCGTCTGCGCATGGGCGGCCACCCAGTCGGCGTACGCCCCGAGCATGTCCGGTTCGATGTCTTGCAGCTCCGCGAGCGACGCCAGATCCGCCACGTCCGCCATCCGCACGATCACCCGGCGGAGTATAGGCGAGTACGAGACCGCCACGGTCCCGCCAGAATCCGTTTGATCGCCGACCAGGCTGCTTGAGAGGCTTTGCGCCGTGTCACAAGCGATCTTGCGTACTGAACGGATCCAGCTGATCCCGCTGTCTGGTGAGCATCTTGAATATCAGGTCGAGCTTGATGCCGACCCCGAGGTGATGCGCCATCTCGGCGGCGCGAGCTCCCGCGGCCAGGCGGAAGCGGACTTCCGCGTGAGTCTGGCGGAAGCCGATCCGGAGCGCGGCCTGGGCTATTGGGCCGGCTTCGTCGCGGCAGCCTTCGCCGGCTACTGGATCCTGCGACCGCTGGAGCCAATCGACCAGGAGCAGGGTGATGCCTCCAACGAGGGCGAACTCGGTTACCGGCTGATGCGGCGCTACTGGCGTCAAGGACTCGGCGGCGAAGGTGCCCGCGAGCTGGTCCGGCACGGGTTCGAGGACCTCGGGCTGACCCGGATCGTCGCCAGGACGGGACCGGACAACACCGCGTCGCGGGCGACGATGACCGCGGCCGGACTGCGGTACCGTCGCGCATTCGAGGTCGAAGCCGAGGACTGGCCGCCGGACCTCGGCAGGAGCGGCGTCGAGTATGCGATCTCCCGGGAGCAATGGAGTGGCGGCCGAGGCGCGTCATAGACGTCCGGGTGCTCAGGCCCGCACCAGGAAGTCCACGACGCGGGCCATCGCCTCCACGCACTCGGCCCGTCGGGTGTACTCGGCGACCGAGCGGGCCACGACGAGGCCGTCGCCGTCGGCCAGCACCCAGCCCCAGCGGCCGCCGGCGTGCCGCTGTGCGAAGGGCGGGTGGGTGCCGGCCAGCGCCGTGGCCAGCTCGACGTGGCGCAGGCAGGACGGCCGGTCGGCGAACTCGGCCGCCGAGGCGGCGAGCATCCGGTAGTTGCCGGCCCGCAGGCACCACCGGTAGTTCCCGTCGGCGGTCGCCAGGATCTCCAGGCGTGCCATGCGATCAGCCGAACCTGCCGTGCACGTAATCGGCGGTTCGGGAGTCGGCTGGATCGTTGAAGATCTGCTGCGTCGGCCCGGCCTCCACGATCCGCCCCGGCGTGTCGTGGGTGGCGAGGAAGAACGCACAGGACTGCGAGACGCGCAGCGCCTGCTGCATGTTGTGGGTGACGATGACGATGGTGATCTGCCCGCGCAGCTCCTCGATCGTGTCCTCAACGTGCCGGGTCGAGGTCGGGTCGAGCGCGGAGCAGGGCTCGTCCATGAGCAGCACGTCCGGCGCCACGGCTAGCGACCGGGCGATGCACAGCCGCTGCTGCTGCCCGCCGGACAGGGCGCCGCCGGGCGCCCGGAGCCGCCAGCGCACCTCCTCCCACAGGCCGGCCCGGCGCAGGCTGCTCTCGACCACCTCGTCCTTGTCGGCGACCTTGATGCCGGCGAGCTTCAGCCCGGAGGCCACGTTGTCGTAGATCGACATCGCCGGGAACGGGTTGGGCTTCTGGAACACCATGCCGATGCGCCGGCGCACGTCCATCGACCGGCGGCCCGGCTGGTAGATGTTCTCGCCGCCGAGCAGGACCTGGCCGGCCAGCGACGCGCCGCGGACCATCTCGTGCAGGCGGTTCAGGATGCGCAGGAAGGTCGACTTGCCGCAGCCGGACGGCCCGATCAGCGCGGTCACCTCGCCCGCGACCATGGTCAGGCTCACCCGCTCGAGCACCTTGTGGTCGCCGAACCAGGCCGAGACGTCGCGCGCCTGCAGCTCGGTGAGCGGCCGTTCCGGCTGTGCGTAGTCTTCGAACAGCAGCTCTGGGATGCCGCTCATTGCGCCTCCTCAGTACACATTGGGTAGCAGCCCCGCGAGGTTCTCGTACACGTTCCAGGCGGTGGCGAGCACGATCGGGGTGAAGCACAGGTAGGTGGGCAGGCGGGCCCAGCGGCTCCCGGCGACCGTGGCCCCCACGATCGCGAGCAGGAACACCTGGGTCCACAGCAGCAGCGGCACCAGCGAGTCGGTGTCCTGCGCGAGGCCCTGCTCGGCCGCGGTGATCCCGGGCCGGCCGGAGACCGCCGGCTGCGGCGGGCCGACCAGGTCGGCGTTGACGCTCACCGTCATGCGCGGGATGTAGCCGGAGTCGGCGGTGGTGAGCACGAGGCGGTTCGGCGAGTCCGCCGGCGCCGGGTGGTAGCCGTCGCCGAACGAGGACACCACGTAGGTGGCCAGGCCGGCGCCGGTGGTCACGGTGAACCGGTCGCCCTGGCGCAGGTCCATGAGCCGGGCGAACGGCGCGCCGAAGGTGGCCGCCCGCCCGTAGATGACGCTGACCCCGGCCTGGCCCGGCAGCACCGTGTCGGCGCGGTGGCCCGGCCCCTTGACCAGCTGCGGGCCGGCCGTGCCCTCGACGACCACCACGTCGGGCAGGCCGATGCCGGGCAGGTGCAGGATGGCCACCGGCCGGCCGGCCTCGGTCGGCCCGTCCGGGGCGACCGCGTCCTTGAGCTGGGCGCCGAACTCGCCGCGCAGGGTGCGCTGGCCGCTGTGCTCGGCCACGCCCGACAGCCCGTACAGGTAGGCCACGAGACCGACGAGGAACAGCGCCGTCAGGCTGACGCTGGCGCCCACCGCGCGCAGCACGCCGGCCGAGCGGGTCATGCCGTGCCCCCGCTCTGCTCGGGCCAGGCCCGGCGCCGCCGCAGCCGCGCCCCGATCAGGACCGGCGCGACCATCGCGGCGAGCAGTTCGGCGACGGTCAGCGCGACGAGCGCCGAGTTGCCCGTCCGGCGGCTGTCGGCCAGCCGTTGCGCGGCCGCGTCGCCGCCCCCGCCGGGCCCGGAGTCGCCCGTGAGCACCTGGCCGGTGTCGGGGTCGACGCCCGCGGCCGCGGCCGACGGGTTGGTGCCGGCAGCCGCGGTCCCGCCGTTGGTCCCGCCGTTGGTCCCGCCGC
Source organism: Dactylosporangium sp. NPDC051485 (assembly GCF_040682015.1). Classification (NCBI taxonomy): domain Bacteria; kingdom Bacillati; phylum Actinomycetota; class Actinomycetes; order Micromonosporales; family Micromonosporaceae; genus Dactylosporangium; species Dactylosporangium sp. NPDC051485. The sequence continues at coordinate 8,983 of NZ_JBFAZW010000020.1, read as the reverse complement.
CGGTCGAGCCGTTGGCCTGCCCGCCGGCGTTGGTGCCGGCGGCGACCGGCTGCCCGTTGCTGACGACGCAGTTGAGCGGCGCGGTGTGGAAGTCGCAGGGCGAGGGCTGGGGCGCGCCGGCGATGAGGTGGTTGACGCCGTCGGAGTACGTCGGGTTGTTGCACCCGGTGAGCTGCGCGGTGTCGGGCACCGGCACGCTGCCCGGCACGTGCCCCATCTGGTTGAACCCGCCGACCACGAGGTTCTTCGGCAGGGGCGAGTAGCCCAGCCGGCCCGCGCTCTGCTGCGCCCCGCACAGCACGTACTTGATCCAGGTGGTGAGCGTCTTGCCCTTGTCGGTGTTGAAGGCGGGCGGCGGCCCCTGCGGCACCCCGCGCGGGTCCAGCCGCGAGTCGCGGGGCACGACCAGGTAGCTGTAGCTGGAGATCGGATAGGTTCTCGGGTCGTCGTAGCTGTACACCTGGTCCAGATTCTGCATCAGGAACGTCACCGAGGTCGGGTCCTCGTCGATGACCGCCTTCTGCAGCGCGATCGCGACGTTGGAGGGGGTCGGCAGGGCGTAGTAGCCCTTGGCGTTGAGCACCTTGACGACCGGGATGCCGTTGTTGAGGGCGTAGGCGTACTCGTCGTAGCCGATCGAGCCGACCCCGTACGACGGCGAGGCGATGTAGTTGGCGACCTGATCCGACCCCTGGCGCTGCACCGAGCCCGAGAACTTGGGGTAGAACTCGGTCGGGGGGCAGGGCGCCCCGACGCCGAAGCCGGAGCAGAAGGCGTTCCACTGCGAGGTGTACTGCTTGGACATCCAGCGGGTGAACTGGTAGCTGGCGCCGGACCCGTCGGAGCGGGTCACCACGGTGATCTTCTGGCTGGGCAGCTGCGCGCCGTAGTCGCGGGTGATGGCCGGGTCGGACCAGTTGGTGATCTTCCCGGTGAAGATCTTCGTGATCGTGTCGCCCGACAGCCGGAGGTTCGTGATCTTCTGGTTGCCGAGCTTGAGGTTGTACATCAGTGCGGTGCCGCCGGCGACGATCGGGATGTACGAGTACGCATAACTGCTGTTCTCGATCCCGCCGCCGAACGGGTCTCCCTGGGTGAGGAAGGCGATGTCGGTGGCGGCAAAGTCCACCTCGTTCAGCGTGTAGGCCTGGCGACCGGCCGCCGAGCCGCTGGCCGTGAAGTTGATGACGATCCCCTGCGGGTGCACGTCGGTCGACCAGGCGTCGATGGCCGGGGCGGCCCAGGACGAGCCGGCCCCCTTGATGGCGACGAAGCTCTCGGCACTGGCCGGCGACGGCACCGCGACCAGCGTGAGCAACACCAGCGTGGCCAGCGCGGCCGACCAGCGCCGCGGCAACGGACTCATGACGACTCCCCCGGCTCGGCGCGCCGCTGGACCGCCTTGTCGCGGGCCACCCGGCGCTGCTGGCGACGCGACAGCTCGCCCGGCGTGCCGCCGCCGATGATCCGGGCGAGGACGAACAGCGCCAGCACCGCGATCATCAGCGCGAGGCCGGCCCCGAACGCGCGCGCCACCATGTCCGGCTGGGGGTAGCGCACGTAGTTCCAGATGTACAGCGGCAGGCTCAGCTGCGGCCCGGCGAACGGATCGGGGTTGAGCTCCTTGGTGAAGCCCGACGCCAGCAGCACCGGCGCGGTCTCCCCGACCGCCCGGGCCATCGCCAGCACCACCGCGGTGCCCAGGCCCGAGCGGGCGGTGGGCAGCACGACGTTCCACACCGTGCGCCACTGGCTCGCGCCCAGCGCGTAGGAGGCCTCGCGCAGCCCGCCCGGCACCAGCCGCAGCATCACCTCGGACGCGCGGGTCACGATCGGGATCATCATGACCGTCAGCGCCAGCGACGCGGCGAAGCCGGACTGCTCCAGGCCCAGGGTGAGGATGACGACGGCGTAGATGAACAGGCCCGCGATGATCTCCGGCAGGGCGGTCATCGCCTCGACGATCACCCGGACCGGGCGGGCCAGCGGGCCGCCCATCTCGGCCAGGAACAGCGCGGCGAGCACGCCGAGCGGCACCGAGAACAGCGTGGCCAGGCCGAGCTGCTCCAGCGAGCCGATCAGCGCGTGCAGCACGCCGCCGCTGGTGAGCGGGTCGAGCGGCCCGGTGACGCCCATCGTCTCGGTGAAGAAGTTGCCGTGGCGCAGCGCCGGGATGCCGCGGTAGACCGTGTAGCCGATCTGGTTGGCCACCACGACCAGCACGAGGAGCCCGCCGGTGGCCAGCGCGACGCCGGCCACCCGGTCGGCGAGCACCCGCCGGCCCCACTGCAGGCCCGAGACCAGGCCGTACAGCAGCAGGAACACGACGTACCAGCACAGCCAGAAGCCGACGATCCCGGAGAAGGGCGCCAGCCGCTCGTAGACGAGCCAGACCAGGGCCAGCGCCCCGGCGGCCGAGCAGAGCAGGGACAGCACGGCGTCGACGGTGAGCCGGTGCAGCTGCAGCGGCACGTCTGTGACGGTCGGTTCAGTCATCGTCAGTCCGTCGTCTGCAGGCCGGAGCGGGACCGGCTGATGATGATCGAGCCGAGGGTGTTCACGGCGATCGTGATGGCGAACAGGGCGAGGCCGGCGGCCATGAGTGAGGACAGCATCTCCGGGGTGGACTCCTGGTAGCGCAGGGCAATCAGCGCGGCGATGGACATGCCGCTGTTCTCGAAGATCCGGTAGGCGATCTCGAAGGTCGGCGAGATGATCAGCGCGATCGCGATGGTCTCGCCCATGGCCCGGCCGAAGGCCAGCATGACGGCGCCGATGACGCCGCCACGGCCGTAGGGCAGCACGACTGCGCGGATCATGCCCCAGCGGGTGGAGCCCAGCGCGTAGGCGGCCTCCCGCTCGGACTGCGGGGCCTGCGAGAAGACCTGCCGCGAGATCGACGCGACGATCGGGATGAGCATCAGGGACACGACCACGCCGGCCAGGAAGGTCGATGTGGTGAACGACGAGGGCGTGTGCTCGCCGCGCACCTCGAAGATCGGGATGAAGCCGAGGTGCTCCGACATCCACCGGACGGTGCCGATGACCCGCGGCTGCAGGAAGAACACACCCCAGAGGCCGTAGATGATGCTGGGGATCGCGGCCATCAGGTCGACCAGCGCGATCAGCGGGCGGCGCAGCCACCCCGGCGCCACCTCGCTCATGAACAGCGCCGCGGCCAGGGCCACCGGCACCGCGATGACGAGCGAGATGACGGCGATGATGGTGCCGTCGGGCAGCAGCGCGCCGATGCCGAACCGCCCGCTGGAGGGGATCCACTGGCGGGTGGTCAGGAACCGCCAGCCGACCCGGGCCAGCACCCCGCCGCCCCGCACGAGGAGGAAGAACGCGATCAGGCCGGTGACCGCGAGCACGGCCAGGCCGCCGGCGCGCAGCACCACGCGGAAGATCACGTCACCGGGCGAGTAGGCCGGTGCGATGACCAGCCGCTGCTCGGTGTCCGCGGCCGGCTCCTCGCGGTGTTGCGCGTCGTACTCGTGGGTGAGGCTCAGCTCCTGGCTCATCAGCGCATCCAGCCGAAGAGCCACTCGAACGCGGCGCGGGCGCCGGCCGCGAGCCCCGGCCCGGCCCCGACCCGGCCCAGCAGGTAGGTCACCGGCCCGGCCACGGCGAGGAAGCCGCCCACGACGAGCAGGACCGGCAAGGTGTACTGCATGAGCCCGACCGCGTCGGGGTGCACGTCCCCGGCGGCCCGGGTCGAGGGGTTCGCGAACGCCGACGTGGACGCGGACGCGGAGCCCGACGGCCGCGAGCCCGAGTTGGGCGTCGCCGTCGCCGTGCCGGCCGGGGTGGTGGTCGACGTCGTGTTGGTGTGCCCGCCGGCGGTGCTCGTCGGGTTCGACGTGGGCGGCGGGGCGCTCACGCAGTCCCCGGTGCCGACCTTGGCCGCCGCCGTGGTCGTCTGGGTCTTCTGCGCCGAGGTCAGCGGCAGGTAACCCACGCCGAGCTGGCCGGCCCCGGTGCCGGGCACCTGGCGGGAGGAGGCGACGTCGTTGAGCATCCGCGTGACGGCGGCGGCGTGGTCGGCCGGGAGCCCGCAGGTCGGCACGACGGCGTAGGAGGTCACCGTCAGCGGGTAGGCCTTGGGGTCGGTGCCGGTCACGTTGGCGTGCTGCGTGATGCCGTCGTCGTTGGTCTGGTAGGCGTTGACGGCCGCGCCCATCGACTCCGGCGTCGGCGCCACGAACTGACCGCCGGCGTTCTTCAGCTGCGCGGTCGGGAAGTCGAAGGCGGCCGCGTCGGCCCCGCTCACCACCGCGAACAGGGCCCGGAACCCGGGGCCGGCGACCGGCATCGCCGCGTGGACGTACGACCCGCCGGTCGGCGGCGGGTAGCCGGTGTAGTTCACCGCGGTGCTCTTGCCCTGGACCAGCGTGCTGGCCACGTTGTTGAGCCCGGCCTTGGGGAACCAGGTCGACTGCATGCCCCACAGCTCCGAGGGCACCCCGCCGGGGTTCGGGAACTCCTGGGTGGCCCCCGGGTCCAGCGCCTGGAACTGGTCCAGCGGGTACGCGACGCCGCGGTAGTTGGTGTTGACGTGCATGCCGTGGCCGTCGTCGGCGCCGCCCAGGAACCCGGCCGCCTCCGGGTCGGCGGCGATCCAGCGGGTGAGCTCATAGGTCAGGTCGCTGTTGCCCGCGACCACGGTCGGCAGCAGGCCGCCGGTGATCGAATAGGTGAAGTCCAGCCCGGCGACCTGGGGGTTGAGGGCGAGGAACTCCGGATCGGCGAGGATGTTCTTCGGGTTGCCGGCCACCGCCGGGTCGCAGAACGGCGCGGGGGTGAGCGCCGCGTCGCACTTGCTGGTGAAGCCCATCGTGTACGACTGGGTGAGCATCTTGGCCATCAGCCGGGCGTTGAGCTTGATCCCGGTGATCGGCTTGTAGGTGTTCGGGTCGTCGATGTAGTACGCGACCGCGATGGACGAGTTGGCCAGCGGCGCATAGGTGAACTTGCGCTTGCTGTCGCCGATGGCGTCGGCCGCCACCGGGCGGGTCACCATCGCCAGGTCCAGGGTCGAGGTCAGCGCGCCGGCACCGTGCAGGAATGCGTCGCGGGCCTGGTACTCGTTGAGGCTGCCGTCGTAGTTGAAGTGCAGCCCGTTGCTGCCTTCGCACCAACCGGTGCGCCACTGCGCCATGGCCCGGGCCAGCAGCGGCGAGCCTTCCGAGGCGAACGCGTCCGGCGCGGTCGGGCACTCCGACGGCGTCTCGGAGAAGCCCACCGGCACCATGATCCGGTCGTTCCAGGAGCAGAACTTGCCGATGGACTCGTTGCCGGCCGTGTCGGAGACGAAGTCGGTGTCGAGGTTGTGGTCGGCGCAGTTGGGCGTCGGCCTGCCCTGGGGGTCGTAGTTCTCCAGGCCGATGTGGTCGCCGCCCCAGTTCGGCATCACGACCAGCCAGCACGGGTGGGTGCGGTCGCAGCCGAGCCACTTGTTCTCGAACGTGGTCTCCAGCGCGATGTTGGCCTGGCCGGTGCCGTCCGCCACCGTCTGGTACCACCCGGCGTTGGCCGCGCCGGACCACGCCTGCACGTCGTCGCGGGCGGTGTAGCAGGAGCCCTTGCCCGTGTTGCCGACGCCGCCCCGGTAGACGTCGTCGGGCAGGAGCAGGCCCTGGGAGTCGAACCAGCTCAGGTTGGGCGCCTCGGTCGGCACCACCGCGCCGGCGTCGTTGACCGCGCCGCGGCACTCGTAGATGCCGACGCCGTAGTCGCTGGTGTCGCCGGGCGTGAAGTTGGTCCACGAAACGCGCACGCTCTGGTACGTCAGCTCGGACGTCTGGTTCACCGTCACCGTCGGCGGCGCGGAGATCGGCACCATGTTGACCGGGTCCCAGGCGGTGTCGCCGCTAAACGTGCCGGTGCAGGTCATGCCGTTGGTACCGCTCGGGGCGCAGGTGGTGTGCCCGGTCCCGGTGACGGCGGCCTGCGCGCTCGGCCACGGCAGGCCCGGCGCGACGGCGACGAACGCCACCGCCACCACGACGATCGCCGCCGCGAACAGGCGGCGGTGCGAGCGCAGCGTCCTAACCATCTCTTACCGCTCCAGAGGTCGTGTTTCGGGGGCTGCCGGGAACCGAGGTTCCCGGCAGTGCGAGGCAGGGTGGATCAGTTCTCGGTCCAGTTGGAGGCGAAGCTGCCCACCGGCTGGCCCGCGGTGAAGAAGGTGGTGCCGAGCGCGCTGTCGAGGTAGCTCGCGCCGGCCGCGTCGACGGCCAGGCCGGCCGCGGTGAAGCTGGCGGCGGTGCCGGTCTCGGTGGTGGTGGTCGGCGGGACCAGGTCGAACAGGATGACCTTGGTGGTGCTGCCCTTCGGCTGCATGGTGAGCACCGTGGCCGACACGTCGAACTCGAGGTTGGTGAGCGTCACCGACTTGCCGTTGGTGGCGTTGACGAAGCACAGCGTGCCGCTGTGCTGGACATAGCCGGTGAACAGGGTGAGGTCGGCGTCGCCGCCGGTCACCGGGAAGCCGACGTCCAGGGTGCCCTTGGTCGAGTTGTAGTTGGTCGTCGCGGGCTTGGCGGGGACCGGCACGATCCCCGCGTTGGCGGCCTGGACGACGAACGACAGCGGCACGCTCAGGGTCGTGTTGCCGCTGACCACGTTGGCCGCCGCCGGACCGGCGGAGGCGACCAGCGAGGAGCCCGTCAGCGCGAGCGCGAGTGCGGGCAGGGCCAGGAACTTGGCGATACGCACAGGAGACCACCTCATGTCGGGAATCGAGTACCTACCTGTCGAAGAGGTCCGCCCGCGGGTGCGGGCGAACCTCCCACTGCGTGGCCGGGCTGGGCGGTTCCGGCACGGGGGAGCGCGCCGGAACCGCCTGTCTGCGGTGTTACGGAAGGGTCGGGAACACGGTCAGGCGCGGATCAGGTCTGCGCGGCGACCGCGCCGCACTGCGCGCCGAGGCTCGCGAAGCCGTAGCTGAGCAGCTCCTGCTCCGGCGTCGGGAACGGCGCGCTGGTCGAGTACTGGCACTCGTAGCCACCGGTGTGGGTGCTGATGTTGTACGGGGCGGCCAGGTCGGCGTACACCGAGCCGTCCTTGGTGCCGGTCGTGTTCAGGGCCGTGGTGCGGATGACCTTGTACACGATGCGGAGGAACTTGTTCTTGTCCGCCGCCGGCGTGGGCGTGGTGAAGTTCGGGTTGATCGTGCGCGGCGTGCCGGAGGCGTTGACCGGGCTCTGACCGTCGATGTCGCGGATGGTCAGGGTGCCCTCGTCGCCGGCGCCGTGGCTGTTGAAGTGCTGGGCGGCGTACACCGCGCCCGAGTACGGGAAGATCACGTTGGCCTTGTGCGCGCCGGTGAAGATCGCGTTGGTGCCCTCGTTCTCCTCCGGGTTGGTGGTCGTGTCGACGCAGCTGCCCGCGGCCACACCCAGCGCGGAGAGCCAGAACGACCGGGTGCCCGAGCCCGGCTGCGGCAGGACCGGGTAGATCGTGTCCGAGCTGGTGCCGCCGATGGCCGGGTCGTTCCAGTGCGTGTAGCCCGGCGTGCAGGCGAAGATGTTCGCCAACTGCGCGCGGGTGAGGTTCGACGGCGCGTTGCCGCTGGCGTCGGCCGCCCACGAGACGTCGTCCTTGGCCAGGTTCAGCCAGGTCAAACCGGTCGGGTCGCCCGCCTGCGGGCCACGCGAGGACCGGGCGATGTTGATGCAGTAGTGCGCGCCCGCGTCGCCCGCGCCGGTCACGGCGTTGGCGGCGAGGTTGGTGATGCCGGAGCCCGAGCCGTTCGGCCGGGTGATCGAGGCGCAGGCGCTGGTGCCGGTGCCCTTCGGGACGATGCTTCCCCCGCCGGTGGCGTTCCAGCTCACGTACTTGTGCGCGGGCGAGGTCGCGTTCCAGTCGGCCTGGATGGCGTTCTCGAGGCCCTGGAGCGTGTCGGAGCCGACGGACGTGTAGTCCAGTACTCCCGGGGTGGGCGGGGGCTCGGCGGCGGCGTTGCCCGCCATGGCGAACAGCAGCCCGGCGGCGAAGCCGCCGGCCACGATCGCCTTGATGGCTGAGCGCACGATTTCCTCCTGTAGATCGATCGGTGCGCTTGCGGGGCACCCGGTTTCGGGGCCCCGCACCGGCCTGTCTGGCCGGCCATCGAAGACCCTATCGATGAGATCGCGTGCTGTAAGGAAGCTTGGATGACGCTCGTAGACACTTTGCGTGAACGCGCCGTCCCGCCGCGTGCCGTGAATCCATAGTGGACAGTTGATTGGCACAAGTCCAGTTCAGAGGCGCTTTTGTGCGAGTCGTTCGCTCGGGCTGAATACCTAGCTGCTATTCCCGCAGATAGATTGCCATGGGGTATTCAGGAAGACCGCTACGGCCGCGCCAACGAACGGTGAACAGTCCTGCCACAAGGCCCACACCCGGCGAACCTACACATAGCAACTATGTATGCGGGCCCTCAGGACTCGGATGAGAGGAGCCCGGTGACGTCCGGGCGGCCCGCCAGCCACAGCGGGACCAGGGTGGCCAGCACCGTGAGCGCGGTGCCGCCCACGACCGCCACCGCCCCGACCACCACCAGAGCCGGGGGCACCGCGCCGGAGAGCGTGGCGGCCAGGCCGAGCCCGGCGGCGGTGCCGGCGAGGGAGCCGCCCAGCCCGAGCAGCGCCGCCTCGATCGCGAACAGCCGCAGCAGCGTGCCGGTGCGCCAGCCGACCGCGACGGCGACGGCGATCTCGGGGCGGCGGTCGGCGAGGTTGAGGTACCCGACGTCGGCCACCGCGACCGCGGACATGAGCAGCGTGGCGAGCACGGCGACGTAGTCGACGGCCCGGGCCTGTACCGACACCGCCTCGCCCAGCACCGAGCCGACCAGGGCCCCGTGGAAGGCCCAGCGGACCGACAGCGCCACGGTCAGCGGATGACCGTACGGTCCTCGAGAGCGTCGACAGGGAGGAGCGCGCGATGCGTTTCCTCCCTGTGTCGCGTCCGGGATCGGGTTATTCGGTCAAGTGGA
>NZ_JBFAZW010000019.1:121285-129964 GCF_040682015.1 Dactylosporangium sp. NPDC051485 | reverse complement strand
GTCGGGTTGGGACCCGAGTAGCCCGGTCGCTGCGCCGGGGCAAGGTCAACGCGATCGGCGTGCTGCTCACCGACGACCTGTCGATGGCGTTCACCGACCCCTATGTGATGGCCGTCCTGCGGCGAACACCAGCGCGAGGGCGGCGGGCAGGGGCGGGAGCACGGTCGCGGCGGCGGCCGCCGCCAGGCCCCCCGCGAGCAGCGAGCCGCCGAGGCGGAGGCGGAGGTGGTCACCCATGGCCCGTCGAGTATCACACCCCGGGTCCCCAGATCCCGGCCTCGTACCGCAGATCATCGACGGGAAGCTGGGCCTCGGCCGTTCTTGCAAGAACGGCCGGCGCGCGGGCCGTCCGGGTCAGACGGCCGCGGTGCGTCTCGCCGTCAGGGCGACCGGCAGCCTGGTCGGGCTGACCATCACCCAGGGGTTGCGGAACTCGGCGGGCTCGGCGGCGTCGACGGCGATGTCGGCGTACCGGTCCAGCAGGATCTCCATGGCGATCCGCGCCTCCAGCCGGGCCAGCGGGGCGCCGAGGCAGAAGTGCAGCCCATGGCCGAAGCCGAGGTGCGGGTTGGGCGCCCGGCGCGGGTCGAAGCGGGTCGGGTCGGCGAAGACCCGCTCGTCGCGGTTGGCGGCCGCGAGCCAGGTGATGACCACCGAGCCGGCCGGGACGGCGGTCTCGCCCACCGCGGCGTCGGTGGTCGCCCGCCGGGCCAGCCGCGGGAACGGCGTGTACAGCCGCACGACCTCCTCGATCGCCCCCGGCAGCAGCGAGCGGTCGGCCCGCACCTCGGCGGCGGCGTCCGGATGCGCGTCGAGGCACAGCACCGTGTTGCCCAGGGTCGCCGTCGTGGTGATGTGCCCGGCGAGCAGCAGGAGCCCGACGAACCCGACGATCTCCTCGTCCGACAGGCGGGTGCCGTCGGCCTCGGCGAGCACGAGCCGGCCGATGAGGTCCTCGCCCGGGTCGGCCCGGCGGGCGCGGATGTGCGCCAGCAGGTAGGTGTTCATCTCCCGCAGCGCCGGTGCGACCGCGTCCACCGCGTCCTTGCTGGTCAGCGAGGTCATTGCGTCGTCGGGGCCGGCGTCGGAGCGCTCGAACAGGCGGTCGGCCCAGGTGCGGAACAGCGGGCGATCCTCCGCGGGGATGCCGAGCAGCTCGGCGATCACGATCACCGGCAGCGGATAGGCGAGGTCCTCGATGAGGTCGATGCGCCGCTCGCCGGCCCGCTGGTCCAGCAGCCCGGTCGTCACCTCGGCGATGCGGGGCGCCAGGCCGGCCACCGTCCTCGGGGTGAACGCCTGGCCGACCAGGCGGCGCAGGGTGTCGTGCCGAGGTGGGTCCATCCGCACGAAGTTGCCGCGCTGGAACAGGTCCAGGTCCTCCTGCTGGGGAACCAGGTCGCCGAGGTCGGAGGAGAACGTCGCGGTGTCGGCGAGCACCGCGACGATCTCGGGGTGACCGAGGACGGTGCAGCACCGTCGCTCGTCGTCGTAGTACGCCGGACCGCGCCGGCGAGCCTGCTCCAGCCATGCGTGCAGGTCGGACAGGGTGAGGGTCGGCATGGCGCATCACACTTTCGCGTGTGTCGGGGTCACGGGCCGCTCGCCGCCCGCACGGGCTACCCGGCCGTCCCGGCACCAAACCGGAAGAAAGCCGCCCCGGACGGCACCGGGGCGGCCTTCGCTTTCGGGTGATCAGCCGCGCAGGTTGGTCATGCCGGCCGCGCTGATCTTCGAGAACCGCAGGGACTGGCCCGGGTCGGCGTTGCCGCCGGGGGCGTTGTCCTGCTCGTAGTTCGAGTTGTGGTAGCCCTTGGCCCCGATGCCGCGGTAGAAGCCCTTGTAGTTGATGTCACTGCGGGCGTCGGCGAACGGCACCATCGTGTAGCCGTCGCCCACGCCGTCGGCCTGGCCGGTGGCGTCGCCGTCCTTGGCGTGGAACAGCGCGTACCGCTGGGTCTGCTTGGCGACCTGGGCGGTCGGGTCGAAGATGTCCTCGACGCGGTTGCCCTCCCAGTCGTAGCGCCAGCGGTGCTGGTGCTGCGCCACGTGCGCCCAGTAGACGTCCATCTCGATGAGGACGAGGCTGGGGTCGGTGATGTCGAGGTAGTGCTGCATGAGCCGCTTGCCGGACTCGCCGCGGACCTGGATCGGGGCGATCGGCGCACCGGTGATGCGGTGCTGCGTGACGGTGACCATCGGGCCGTCCTGCAGGAAGTTGTACGCCGGGGAGTGGTTGTGGGTGTACATGTGGATGCCCCACTGCCCGACGGCGATCTCGTTCAGCGCCTGCCACTTCTCGCCCGCGACGGTCCACGGCTCGATGTTGCGGTTGTTCGCGCTCGTCGGGTCGTTGCCCGTGCCCATGAACGGCATGCCCAGGACCGCCGCGAACTCCAGCTCGGCCTGCAGCCGGTTGTAGTCCTCGGTGGTCATCTTGCCGCCGGCGCTGCCCGGGCCGTTCCAGGTGTTCGGGACGTACCCGTGGTTGCCGATCGCCTCCAGGCCGTACGCGTCGAGGAAGCCGCGCAGGGTGCGGGCGTAGGCCACGTAGGCCGCGCGCGACTCCGGGGTGGTGACCCCGCCCGGCGCCGGGTTGGGGACGTTGCCCCCGGGGTTGGCGGCGTGCTGGCCGTAGCCGGCGAACTCGATCTGCTTGAAGCCGCACTTGGCCAGGAACTCGAACAGCTCCAGCCAGCCGCCCGGCAGCGGGACCAGCGGGCCGAGGTCGCTCAGGTCCTTCGGGAAGTTGGGGCCGCCCAGGTAGCCCATCGTCGGCGACACGCCGAGCGCCCGGCTCGCGGCGATGCCGAGGCGGGTCGGCACGTCGCGCTGGGTGTAGGTGATCGTGCCGAGCTTGCCGCCGGGGATGAGCCGGCCGTTGGCGGCGCCGGCCAGCGACGGGGAGAACACGGACGCGGGGCCGATCGGGCTGAAGACGGCCGCTGCGGTGAGGCCCGCACCGGTCAGGAACCGGCGACGGCTGACATTGCCGAGGGACATCGTTGCTCCTCTTCGTTGTTGTGCGGGGTGTGCGGCCCGGGGCGGGGCGCGCCGAGTGACAGGGGTTCACGCGCCCCGCCCCGGTGGGTGGTGCTAGGGCGCCTTCACGCCCTGGCCGCCGAACTCCACCCAGTTGAGGTTGAAGTAGTTGTTCGTCGGACCGCCCGCGACAGGACGGAACACCAGGTAGATCCGGTGTGCGCCGCCAGGGTTGGTGATCGGGAAGGTCTGGCTGGCGTAGGTGGTCGCGTTCGCGGTGGGCGCGATCGTGACCGTGGTGAGGACGGGCCCGTTGACGGCGTCGAGGCGGACCTCGACGGCCCCGGTGCCGGCCGCGCCGCTGCCGCCGGAGGTTCGCAACGTCAGCGAGTCGATGTTGGTGAGGTCGATCGTCCCGTTGAGGGCGATCCAGTCACCGCTGCCGATGCCGTTGCGCTGCAGCCCGCCGCCGACGTCCGCGGTCGCCGCGGTGCCGGTGCCGAACTGGTCGATGGCCCACTCGACCTCCTGCTTCTTCTGCCGGATGATCGCCTGGTCGACGCTGGTCAGCGCCGGGATGCCGCCGGGACCGCCCTTGTCGGTGTACGACGCGCTGATCACGCCGAACACGTTGCCGCCGTGCGACTCGTCCTCGACGAGGGTCGGCAGCGTGCCCGAGCAGCCGGTCGTGCTGGACTCCGCGTGGCCGTGGCTGTCGTGGCCGAGCACGAACGTCACCTGGACGCGGGAGCAGTCGATCTGGCCGTCCTGCGGATCGGTGACCGTCACCTTGAACGGGATCGTGTCGCCGAAGGCGAACAGGCCGCCCTCGGTCGGCACGGTGACCTTGACCGTCGGCGAGGTGTTTCCGACGGTGATGGTCGTGTTGGCCGAGGCCGTCTTGCCGCTGGAGTCGGTCACGGTCAGTCGCGCCGTGTAGACCCCGTTGGTGGTGTACGTGAAGGTCGGGTTCGGGTCGGTCGAGTCGGTCGTGCCGTTGCCGTCGAAGTCCCATGCGAACTTGATGGAGTCGGCCGGGTCCGGGTCGTAGGAGCCCTCGCTGGAGAAGTTGACCGTGAGCGGCCCGACGCCGTCGGTCGGTGTGGCGGCGAGCTTCGCGATCGGCGACCGCGTGCCCTTGACGTAGCTGAACTTCACCATCAGCGCGTCGGGGTTGGCCGTGAAGAAGCCGTCGCCGTACGTCAGCAGGTAGAAGTTGCCGTCCTTGCCCCACTTCATGTCCATCGGGTTGTCGCACAGGAACGGACGGGCCGTCGTCGGGGGGCCGTCGCCGCAGCTGAGCAGGTCGTTGATCTTGAAGACCTTCCCGTCCGAGTCCAGCCGGATCTCCTTCAGGAAGTCCCGGGTGAACTCGCCGAAGAAGATGGAGTTGTTGTAGTACTCCGGGAACTTCGTCGGGTTCGGGTTGTTCTTGTCGTACTCGTACTTGGCCGCGCCGTGCGGGCCGACGCCGCCGGTGCCGAGCTCCGGGAAGAGCTGCGGGCACTTACCGGGCGGGCTCTGCATGTAGTACGCCGGGCAGGGCGTGCCGAGCGGGTTGGCCGTGTTGTTGTCCTGGAACGAGTACCAGATGTCCGGCTGCGCGATCGGCGGCGAGTAGGTCAGGCCCGTGTTCCACCGCGAGGTGTTCTCGGGACCGCGGGTCGGGTTGTTGCACTCGAACGGCCGCGGCGGGTTGTCCAGCGGCGTCGAGGTGTTGAAGTTCCACCGGTAGTACGGCAGGTCCGGCGAGTAGCACAGCGGCCAGCCGTAGTTGGACGGCTTGCGCACGATCTCCACGCGGCCGGTGCCCGCCGGGCCGCGGTTCACCTGCGGCGTCGAGGAGTCCGGCGAGTAGTCGGTGATGTACGCGACGCCGTCGCTGTCCACCGTGATGCGGAACGGGTTGCGGAAGCCCATGGCGTAGATCTCGGGCCGGGTCTTGCCGCCGCCCTCCTCCTTGCCGGTGAACAGGTTGCCGGCCGGAATGGTGTACGAGCCGTCGTCCTGGACGTTGATGCGCAGGACCTTGCCCCGCAGGTCGTTGGTGTTCAGGGCCGAGCGCCGGGCGTCGACGTACGGGGCGTTGTACAGCCCGGCCGCCGTCATCTGGTCGTTGAACGGCGAGAAACCGCCCGAGTTGCCGCCACCGGCCGGCGTGTCGTCGCCGGTCACCATCCACAGGTTGTTGTCCTTGTCGAAGGTGATGTCACCCGCGACGTGGCAGCACGCGCCGCGGTCGACCGGGACCTTCAGGATCTTCTGCTCGGTCGTCACGTCGAGGCGCGGCTTGTCCCCGTCCACGAACTTGAACCGGGACAGCTGGAAGTAGCCCTTCCAGGGGTCCCAGACGCTCGGGTCGGCGCCGGTGGTCGGCGAGTTCGCGGTCGGCGTCGTCGCCGGGTACGGCGCCTCCTGGGTCGCCGGGGAGTAGTACAGGTAGACCCAGTGGTTGTTGGCGAAGTCGTTGTCGACGGCCGGCCCGTACATGCCGTCCTCGCTCGCCATGTAGACCGGGATCTCGGCGAGCACGGAGCTGGTGTTCTTGGCCGGGTCGTGCAGCCGGAGGATGCCGCGGCGGTCGGTCTGGATCACCCGGCCGTCGGGGAGCACGTCAAAGCCGATCGGCTCGCCGACGTTCGGCGGCGCCGCGATGGTTTCCATCTGGTAGTTGGCGAGCACCGTGGCGCCACAGTCGCCGTCGGTCGTGCCGGCCGCCCACTGGATCGCGCCGCCGAGGTGCGCCCGCAGGTCGGTCGTGGAGAAGCTCGCCGGGGTGTCGCCGAGTCCCGTGTAGAAGGAGCGGCCGCCCTTGTAGTCCTTGCACCAGGTGATCGGGTGGTCGAGGCCCATGGTGCCGCCGGAGTAGGTGCTCTCGTCGACGGTCGCCAGCACGTGGGAGAAGCCGCGCACGTTGGACGTGAAGTTGTACCAGGCGTCGCTGCTCTTCCAGTACTCCGGAAGGTTCTTCGACGCCGGGTGCACGCGGTCGGCCACCTTGACCGTGGCCTGGGTGACCTTCGACGAGCCGGACGCCCTGGTGCCCAGCAGGTCGGTCATGAACGACCAGCTCGGCTGCGTCTCGATCGCCGAGTGCACGGCGACGAAGCCGCCTCCGTCGCGGTAGTAGTCCTCGAACGCGGCCTGCTGGCCCGCGTCGAGCACGTCACCGGCGGTGTTGAGGAAGACGACGACGCGGAACTGCTTGAGGTGCGGCGCATCGAACTTGCGCGCGTCGTCGGTCTGCTCGACCGTGAAGCGGAGCTGGTTGCCCAGGTCACGAATCGCCTGGACGCCCGCCTCGGTCGACGGTTGTTTCCCGCCGACCGCCTTGGTGAAGACGAGCACCTTGAACTGGTTGCCGTTGTTGCCGGTTGACGGGGGTGCGGCAGCCGCCGGCGTGGTGGCGGCCGCGGGACCGACCAGGACAGAGCCGACGAGCGCGAGCAGACCGGCGAACGCGGTCTTGCGACGGCCGGGAACTCTGAGCATTGAACCTCCTCCGCGGGGTGTTGCCGGACGGTCGAGCCGCCAAGGACCTCGCTGGCAGACGACGTCCGGCCGGGGGAACGGGACGGTGCGGGTGCGGCACGCCCGGAGGGAAGGCGCACAGCGGGTGGGTCGCCGTGGTGGCACGTGGGGTGATGCGGCCGAGATGCGGTCTCGGTGCTCGCCGGGATCCCGCAGCGCGGGGCGAGTGGCCTCTCGGTGACGCGTTGTGGCCACCGTATACGCGGGTCCGAACAAAAGAAAGACTTGAAAATACGAAAGTATCGTTTACTTTGACCGATCTTTCGCTGTGCTCAGCAAAAGTTCCGGGACGCCAGATGGCTCCGCCACGATCAAAGGAGCGCAGAACCCGCCCGCGGCGTTACTCGCCGGGGCGGGGAGATGGTTAATCGATGATTGGCGATGCCTGAAGGCCCGCCGGGCGGCGCCTTGGGTGCGGCCGGGGAGATCCCCACCCCGGCCACACCGTCGACCTTCCGCTCCGCCGCTTCCGACCGCGGGCGCCTTGCGGCCGGACCCTCTGTGCGGCGTGACCGGATAGCCATGCGCTCCAGAGGGGCCGGTCCGGTGGCGGGTGAGACCGTCGCAGGCATGGCGGGCCCGCGTTCACGACGCGGCCCGCCCCCTCCGGCTTGTAACATTGCTGAAACATCGCCGTGCTGCGAGGGACGCTACTTCCTACCATTCGGTATGTCCAGGGCTTCGGTCGGAAGCCGCAGATCTTTCGCTGACTCCAGCAAAAGTGGCAGGCTGGGCGGTCCGGGGTTGCCGCAGCGGTACGTTCACGCTGCTTCGACGTGCGCCGGTCGCGACGCACCGAGATGGAAACGCGGGCCCGGGAGAATCTCCCGGGCCCGCGTTTTGCCTGCTAGAGGCAGTTGAGCCGCCTGACGGAATCGAACCGTCGACCTATTCATTACGAGGTGGTCTCGGACGGGGTTCTGGGGGAACCTGAGGGAACCTGGAGGCGCTGTGACCTGCAGAAATGATCCCTCTGGGGCTCTCCAGGTTCCGCCAGATTCCTAAGGGTTCTGCAACCAATCCTGCAACCACGTCGGCTCAGTTTTGGCCGCGGCGCGCGTCGTCGAAGCCTTGCATGTAGCCGAGCAGATATGCCTCGGCGTGGGCCAGTGGGCCAGGGAGTGGCGTCCTGGCCTCGGCGACGCATCTGCTCCGTCGACCTATGGCCCACGCCACACCGAGGACCGCCGCAGACCCCACCATCACGGCAACGAGTTCTCTACCCAGCACGTCGATTGCCACCTCCTGTCGTTCGAGTCCCGAAGTCTCACCCCTGAAACACACTTCGGGACGCGCTGGGACTGGGGCAACCCAACAACCCCTAACGCGAGCTAACTGCCGCGGCGCCTTGACGCAGACGTTCCAGAGCAGGCCGCGCCGTGTTGTGCATCCCACACGGACGGTCCGGACCCTCTGGTGACCGCAAATCGCCCCTCAAGAAAAGGGCGGCCTCGACGGGATTGGGCCCGGCGAGGCCGCTGCCACCTCAACCCGTTCTGGAGACGGAGCTATACGAGATGACAGCACCAGTGTATTTGTCAGGTTCATCCAGGGGCACGCCAGCCGGCACCGCCACCACAGGTGCCCCGCGATCGGCCGGTCGCCGGCTGGAGAGGCTGCTTGCGGAGATCACCGACCTCGAACGCACCCGGCGCTTGATCAACATCGCGGTCTGGGGCATCGCTTTGGGCGTAATGGTGTATGGCGCGATCAACGTCACTGACCTACTCATCGACCATGGCGTCTGGGTGAAGGTTGCCTGGCTACTGTCATTCATGATCGACCTTGCGATGTGCGTCGGGCTGATGGGCGATCGGGTGCTACATCGGTACGGCCGCCGAGACGGCTGGGTTACCGCCTTGCGCTGGATGACCGCTGCGATGACGCTGGTCCTCAACACCGCGAAGCCGGCCCTCGGCAGCGACTGGGTCGGTGTGGGCATCCACACGGCCGGCCCGGTTCTGTTGATGTTGGTTGCGGAGGGTGCGGGCAGCTTCCAGCGGCAACTGACGGAGATCATCCGGCAGTTGCAAGGACAGATTGCCGATGCCGAGATCACGGTGGAGGACTACGTCGCAGCCGTCTCAGCCGCGCCAACAGCGATTCCCGTCTCGGCGCACACGGGTCTCGGCGAGCCGGTTCCTGTCTCGGCGCACACGGGTCTCG
>NZ_JBFAZW010000019.1:0-121189 GCF_040682015.1 Dactylosporangium sp. NPDC051485 | reverse complement strand
TACGGCGAGCCGGTTCCCGTCTCGGCGCACACGGGTCTCGGCGAGCCGGTTCCCGTCTCGGCGCACACGGGTCTCGGCGAGCCGGTTCCCGTCTCGGCGCACACGGGTCTCGGCGAGCCGGTTCCCGTCTCGGCCGAGCCGCCGGTTTCGGTGCCGTTCGCCGCGTGTGGTCTCGACGGAGCGGGCGGCAGCGCAGACGATGTCTCGAAGGGCAGGCCCGCACCGGTCGAGATCAATGCGGCAGTGGCCGCGTCGCGGCAGGATCGACCGAGCGAGGCAACAGGCGGTTCGCTGATTGGCGGTGCTGTCGCTGGTGAGCGCGACGAAACAGCGACAGAGCGCACGACCGGCGACGAGCGCTCTGTCGCGTACAGGGCGGGGGACAACGCGACGCAGCGGGCAGCGATGTGGGCCTACTGGGAGGAGTGCCGGATGCACCGGCGTGCGCTGACCGGCGCCGACCTGGACCGCAAGTTCGGAACCAACAACTATGGTCGACGCGTCATAAACGACTGGGTGCGACAAGGCCGAGTCACCGAGGCCGAGGTGGCTGCGGCCCGGTCGGGCTGGTTGGCCGAGGCGGCGTGACCGTGAAGGCGAACGAGACAGGGCCGAGGATGCGCGGCGGTGATTGGCGAGACGGAGGCGAGATGACGATCCGAGACGGAGTGGGCGTCGGGCCGGGCGCGAGACGAGACACCGAGACAGCAGTTCCGGCACGAACGAGACGAGACAATCCGACACTGGCCTCGATGTCGTGCCCCCAGTGCAGGCGTGACGACCGTGTCGCACCGATACCGACGGTGTACGCCGCTGGGATTCAGCGCGCCGACGTGCGGCTGTCGCACGTCGTGTCTGGGCGCCAAGTGCGGTTCAGCACCGGCCGTGCGACGACTCGAAGCGGGCTGGCAGCGACTTTGGCGCCACCACCGTCGCCGCGGCACTGGTCCCGGCCGGCCGCGGTGGCTGGTTTCGCCGGATGTATCGGACTTCTCGCCTTGGCCGATGTGGCCGGCTCAGGTGGGCGAAGCCATGCCGGGCCGCTGGTCGTCCTTGCGGTGCTCGTGGTGGTGGCGGCCGGCTTGCTCGCGGCGGCGCGGTGGTGGCGGTGGCAGGTTGACCGGCCGGCATACGAGCTCGCTGTGCGGCTGTGGAACACGGCGACGTGGTGTGATCGCTGCTCCGTGGCAGTGCTGTCTGACGGTCGTTTTCTCGTTCGGCCACAGCGGTTGGGCCGGACCCTACTGATCCGAGCTCAGCGGTAGAGTGCGGCGCGACTCGGCTCGCACACGTGAGCATGAGTGCCTCATGCACCATCTGCTTCATGTTGTGCGCCGAGTATTTGTCAGTGATCGCGCGAGCTAAATGACAGCGCCGTTTGACGTGGGTGGCAACGGCTTCGGCCCGGCGTCGACTGGTAACGTGCGGGGGGCATGCGTGTGGGAGATGGACCGGACCGGATTGGTGAGGACCTGAGAGCGAATCTGCGTGCGCTGGCCGAGATCCGGGCCGACACCGAGCACCTTCGTGGGGAGATTGCGGTGGTGCGGGCCGAGGTACAGGCGGCACTGCGAGCGGTTCGTGATCGGCTTGATCCGCCCGCCGCGACGGGCTGAGGCGTCTGCCAGTACTACAGCGGCAATGAGCGGCGGCGGGTGGTGAATGGCCGCCCGTTGCTGCCGATTTCGGTGAGATAGCCGGTGGGCTCGTGCCATCCGGCGGACCAGGGGCGCTCCTTGATGCCCTGCACGAAGCGTTTGAGCAGCTCGACCTCGTCGGCCTTGCGGTCGAGGCTGTCCCCCTTTTTGATCAGCAGGACGAGCTCGTCCTGCTGATGGTGTTCGCAGAACTTCAGCTCGCGAGCGGCCTCATACACCCCGTAGGCGCTGCACTCCGCCGACATGCGCGCGGCGCGTCCGAACGCCAGCGCGGGCTCGATGGCGGGGAAGAAAAACCACTGCCCGAAGCCCACTGCGTACCCGCGCGCCACGACGTGGTCATTGCGGTGCAGGGCGCGCGGCAGCGTGTCGATCTCGACCGCGCCCCAGTAGTCGCGTGGCAGCCTGTTGTCCCACGCCGTCGATCCCTGCTCGTAGCGCTGACAGATCATCGTGGGCGGTGTCATCGGCTCTCCTTGCTCACCCGGGTCTTGGGCGGGCCAACGTCGTTTGCTCTTGTCTGCCACCGGTCGAGTGCGTCCTGGATCTGTGCGCGTACCTCGTTGTTGAGTTGGGGTCGTTGGACGGCGTGGCGGAGCCAGTCCTCGGCGCCTTGTTGTACGGCGGACCAGGGGTGGGAGTAGACCAGCGCGGTCTGCGTGCCGAACGCGGCAATGTGGCTCCAGGAGTC
Organism: Dactylosporangium sp. NPDC051485; assembly: GCF_040682015.1. Classification (NCBI taxonomy): domain Bacteria; kingdom Bacillati; phylum Actinomycetota; class Actinomycetes; order Micromonosporales; family Micromonosporaceae; genus Dactylosporangium; species Dactylosporangium sp. NPDC051485. The sequence continues at coordinate 118,840 of NZ_JBFAZW010000019.1, read as the reverse complement.
GAAGTCCTGGTCGTCGCTTTGGTCCGCGGCGGGCTGGTGGCCGTCGATGAAGGTGCCGTCGGGCCGCTCGCACCGGAAGTAGTACTGCTTGCCGTGGACCGCGCAGGTGACGCAAGCGAGGGTGCCGACCATCTGCGGGTAGCGGCGCTGCCACTCGGCGTCAAGGGCGTAGATGTCTGTTCGGTACGCGATGGGCTTGCGACACAGGCAGCAGGTGAGGCGCAGGCGGGGGGCGGGCATCGGTTGTCCCTTCTCGGGGCCGGTGGTTCAGGCGGCGCGGTCGAGGTGGGCGTAGACGGTGCTGCGGGTGACACCGAGGGTGTGGGCGATCTGGTCGACGGTGTCCTGCTCGAAGGTCGCCTCGGTAGGCTCGGTCAGCGCATCGCCGGCCCTACCGCAGACCGGGCACCGAAACACCGGCGTCCTCCGGAGGATCTCCGCCACCAGGTCGGGCCGCCGCGGGCCCAGACACGCCAGGATCTCCCGGCTCAGCCGCGTCACGACATGCCACGCCCCGGCCGCGCCGGAACCCGACGGCATCGCTGTCGTGGCATGCTCATACCCAATGATGACATCGACGCCCCCCGGGTCTCCAGCGGTCAGCGACGTGCCGTTCGGTCAGCGAACCGAGACTGCCAGCGGATATCCACGAACGCGGACCTAGCGTCGTTGACGATGCACTGGAACGCTTCAAGGCGTTCGCTGCAGAAGGCTGGGAGGTAGTTACTGTAGCCACACGCTGAACTACGAGGGCAGAACGCTGGAGAAATTCTTCGGCGCGCTGTCGAGGAGGCTCCATTGACCGATCCGCGTTGCCACGGCCGCGAGACTCCGGCCTGCTCCGCAGGTCGTCCGGACAGAACGGCAAGATGTATCCATGACTGCGACGGACGACGGCCCCGGCGCCTCCGCCCCGCCTGAGATCCCCGACCCGGCTACACCACAGGACATCATCGCCGAGCAATGCGCGCTCGGATTGATGATGCTGAGCAAGGACGCCATCGCCGACGCGGTGCCGACCTTGCGAGCCGGCGACTTCGCCCGCCGCGAGCATGGGATCATCTACGAGGCCATCCTGGAGTTGTACGGCCGGACCGAACCCGCCGACCCGGCGATGGTGGCCCATTTCCTTGCGGAACGCGACGATCTGCAACGCATCGGCGGCGCCCCATATCTGCACACGCTGATCAGCGTGGTGCCGGTGCGAGCGTCAGTTGTGCACTACGCGCAGTTGGTCGCCGACAAGGCGTTGCGGCGCCGGCTGGGCGAGGCCGGCTACCGCATCATGCGGCTGGTCGACCCGTCCTCCACGATCGCGACGCCGGACGCCGTCGACCTCGCCCAGCAGGCCCTCTACGACCTGACCGCCGACGGGCGCGACACGGTGATGCTCCCCGAAATGCTCGTCGAGGTGTTGGACAGCATCGAGGCCAGCACGGGCGACAGCCCACCGTTCCTGAGCACCGGATTTCAGGATCTCGACCGGCTGCTGTCCGGCCTGCGACCAGGTCAACTCGTCGTAATCGGGGGTAGACCGGGGATCGGCAAGTCGGCGGTCGGGCTGAGCATCCTGCGGCACGTGGTGTTCCGCCTGGGTTGCCCGGGGGTGCTGTTCACCCGGGAGATGCCCGAGATGGAGGTGGCGACCCGAATCCTGTCCGCCGAGACAGAGGTTCCCTTACATGTGCTGCGCGCCGGTCTGCTCACCGACGCGGAGTGGACCAGCCTGGCCCGGGGGATCCAAGCCGCCAGCGAGTCGCCGCTGTTCATCGACGCCGCCGTCACCACGGTCGATGAGCTGCGGGCCAAAGCCCGACGACTCCGCACCCGTCACAGCATCGGATTGATCGTCGTGGACTACCTGCAGATGTTCGTCAAGGGCCGCAATGACCGGTACCGGGAGGTCTCCGACGTCAGCCGCGCCCTCAAGGATCTGAGCCTGGAACTCGACATCCCTGTCGTGGTGATGTCCCAGCTCAACCGGCTGGTCGAGCAGCGCACCGACAAGCGGCCCCAACTGATCGACCTGCGCGACTCCGGCACGATCGAAGACGATGCCGACGTCGTCATCCTGGTCCACCGCGACGATTACTACGATCAGGGATCATCACGACCGGGCGAATGCGACCTCATCGTGGCCAAGCACCGAAGTGGCCCCATCGCTACCGTGACCGTGGCGGCCGAGCTGCATTATGCCCGCATGCTGGATCTCGACGGGTGAACCTTGCCGCCGCTTCCGTGACACAGAAAAATTTACGTGGGCGGCGACTGGGGCAGGGCGGGGCTAAGCAGGGCCTGAACATGGGCGGTCAGCAGGTCGCAAAATCGATGGGCGACGTTCTCCACCCAGGCGGGCGAGAACCGGTCGGTGTGAAACCAGAAATTGGGCCGGCAGTGGTGTCCGGAGGCGTCGAAAACCAGATGCAGCCCAGGGACCCTTGTCAGACGGCCGAAGTCCACCTGTGCGAACAGGTGATTGCGGACCGGGCCTAGCACCTCAAGTACCTCTACCTCGAACGGCGCCGCCGCCTGCGTGACCTGGCCGTAGTTCGTGAAGTTGATCGCGACGTCGGAGAAGTAGGTGTCGAACGGGAATCCGTCGAAACAGCGAACATCTTCGAGCAGTTCGGTAATCGGCATCAACGGCGCGCGTCCGTTTACAGCCGTAGACACAGCGTTCGCCTGGACCGCCATCTGGTTGGGATCGCAGCCCGCCGGGTGTAGCGGCATCGGCAGCGGCGCGGTGAACGGGCCGATCGTCCGCAGGAAGCGTTCCTCTGAGCGGCCACTGGCGATTGCGCTGATCACCACGGACGATGCGCCGACGAGTTCGTACACCGTCGTCGCATATGTGCCCAGCACCAAGGCGAACGGGGAGACTCTCAGCCGGGCGGCGGCCTGCCGCAGGAGCTCCGATCGCAGGTCGAGGTCGGGTGTGTAGCGCTCCGAGGGCAATGCCCGGGTAACTCCGAACCCGTGGTGGTTCGGCAGGCTTGTCGTCACGGGGACGCTCGCGAAAAGCCCGCGGAAGAACTCAAGCGCCGAGACGCGCTGCTCTTCGGCGGCGGCACGTTGCCATGCGACGAACTCGGCGTATCCGACGGCGGCGGGGAGGTCGGCGGGGACGCCTATGCGTCGAGCGTGGTAGGCGTCGCGGAGTTCCTCGGCGAACACCGTCAGTCCCGTACCGTCAAAGTCGATGTGTTGCAGCGACAACAGGATGACGAATTCGTCCGCTTCAGTGCGGACGCAGCGCAACGTCCACGAAGGGCCGGTCCTGAGGTTCGGAACGTTCGTCCGCAGCTCGTCGACGAGCGCTGCGACGCGTCGCTGCCGCTCGTCCTCCGGGCAAACCGAGACATCGCTCACCAGGATGTCCAGATCGGGAAGACACGCCCGTGGGGGCAGCAGCATGGAGCCGTCGTCCGTGTAGCGGTATCGCAGCAACTCGTGCCGACCGATCACGTCGTGCAGCGCGCTCAACAGAGGTTCGCGGACGAACGGCGCGTGGAACACGATGGGGACAACTCGGTGCCCGTACCCGGAGCCTTCGATGAGCTCCAGCCAGCGCCTCTGCTGCATGGACCATGGCCTGACGACGTCTTCGCCACGAACCTGATATACGGCAGGCTCTGACGCCTGCGATGACAGCACGCGGTTGCCGCTCGCGCCGCTGTGCTTGGCGCGCCAGGCATCGTCGAGCACTGAGGCGGTCAGGTGCTCGGTGAGCAGGTCGGCCGACGGATGGTCAAACGCAACGGACAGCGGCAGCGTGCACGTCAGCCGCGAGGCGAGCGCATTGCGCAGCCGGATCGCCGACAGCGAATCCATACCGAGATCGTGGAACGGCCCGTCGCCAGTCTCACCCAGTACCGCCTCCACCGCCTCGTTAATCGCACGCCGCACAATCTCCCGCCGCCGGCTCTCTGGCGCGATGGCGATCTCCCGGCAGAGGTCGTCGCCCTCCACGGTCTGCTCAGTGGATGAAGGGGCCACGGACCGGTAGAACGGGTCGCTGCTCAGACCGTAATGCCGCAAGTAAACAGGCCAGTCGTTCGCAAGGAACGCCACTTGTGGCGCTGCGCTGCGCAGCACGCGCCGCAGAAGGCGAGCACCGTTCCCGGCCGTGATCATCCGCATGCCGCTCTGATCGAGCAGGGCGAGCAGGGCTGGCTTATCGCGCAGGAATCCGTCGTCGCGCCATGGTCCCCAGTTCACCGCGGTCATCGGGCGGCCGAGCTGCCGCTGGAAGTGGGCGAAGGCGTCCAGCATCGCGTTTGCCGCCGCGTGGGCGGCCTGGCCCGGGTGTCCCAGGATCGAGGCGGCCGACGAGTACAGCACGAAGAACTCCGGGTGCAGGTCCGCCGCCTCAATCTCGTCGGCGAGCAGTGCGGCGCCGACTGCCTTGGCCCGCAGCGACGGTTCGAAGCGCTCCCATGTGGACTCGGTGAGCACGCCGTCGTGGAGCACGCCAGCGCAGTACAGGACGCCTCCAAGGCCAATGTGGGGAAGGCCGGACACCAGCGCCGCCACCGCAGCCTTATCGGTGATATCGACCTGGTGGACGTCGACCGTTGCGCCCGCTGAGCGGAGCGCTGCCAGCCGAGCGCGCTCCTCACCGGTTGGGGCGGTGCGGCCGACCAGCACGAGTTGGCGGGCGCCAGCCCGGATGAGCTGCTCTGCGGACCACAGCCCCAGCCCTCGCAGTCCGCCGACGACGAGGAAGGTCTTCTCCGGCGAAAGCGGCGCGGGCGACCCGTCTGCGTCCTCGGCTAGGGTCAGCACCGGCTGATACCAGGACCCGCCTCTGTCGGCGAACTCGCCACCGCCGGGGGCGCTCAATGCTGCGGCCAACCTGGCCAGGTCCGTCGCCGACTCGATGTCGATGCTACGGAAGTCATCCGTGCCGAGCTCGTTGCGTGCTACTCGGACCGTGCCGATCAACGCCGCGAGCGGCCACTGCGTCACCTGGCCATCAGGCGCAGGTTGGGCGAGGCGGGTCAGCACTGTCACGCGCTTGCCGGTGTCTGAGGCTGCGGCGGTCAGGAGGGCCGAGAGCGGTGCACAGACGGCGGAGATCGGGTCCGTGGCGCCGGTCGATCCGGTGGCACACACGACCACCTCGTCGACGTCCGACATCTGCGCTTTGTCGAGCTTCCGTGTCTGCATCACCCGGTGACCCGCACCGACCAGCCGATCGATCAGCGCGTCCGCGATCAAAGGGTCGTCGTGCACCAGCAGCCAACGCTTCGGCCCGTCGGGCTGCGGCAGGTCCGTCGGGCGCCAGGAAATCTCGTACTGCCAGTGCTCGCTCGACGTGTCGCGCGGGGAGAGGGCACCGTCGCGGGTCGCGGAAGTCGGTACGGCGGCAACCGGGCTGTCGACCCATGTCCGGCTGCGAGTGAACGGGTACGCCGGCAGTCTGGTCCGCCTAGCGGTCGCGCCCGGCAGCGCCGACCAATTCACAGATGCACCAGCGGTGTAGAGCGAGGCGACCGATTCGGCGAGCACTCGGTCATCCCGCTGGCCGCGGCGCAGGGTCGGTACCACAGGACCCTCGAAGTCGGGTCGGCACGCCGCGATTAGCGGGCTCAGGACGGTGTGCCCGCCGATCTCGACGTAACTGCCCGCCCCGATTGATGCTGTGCGGAGCAGGCCCGCAGCAAACCGCACAGGCTGGCGCAAGTGCTCACGCCAGTAGTCCGCACTGCCCACCTCGGATCCGGCGAGTTCGCCGGTAACGTTCGAGATCATGGGCCGGTCGGCGGTGCCGAAGCGGACCGACCGTGCCGCCGCGTGCAATTCGTACAGGATGGGGTCCATCAACGACGAGTGGCCGGCCCGGTTCACCGTCAGGATTCTTGCGTCAAGCCCCTTGGCGCATGCCCAGGCGACGAATTCCTCCAGGACGGTCCGCTTTCCAGATACTCCGGTGACCAGAGGGGCGTTCAGCGCGGAGATCTCCAGTGGCAGTCGGCTGTCCGCGACGAGTTCCCGGGTGTCGTCCTCGTTGCGGTACAGGACCGCCATGCCCGCGTCGTCGGGCAGGGACTGAAGCAGGCGACCTCGCTCCGCCACGAACCGTAGTCCATCTTCGACGGGGAACACGCCAGCAGTGCAGGCTGCGGCGAACTCGCCGAGGCTGTGTCCCATGACAACGTCGAACTCGACCCCGAGTGAGCGCCACAGCTCGACCATCGCCATCTGCGTGACGAACACCAGAGGCTGGATCAGTGCGATCGAACCCGAGACCGCTGGGTCGCGGGGTTCGCCGAGCCGGCCTATGGCGTCGTCCAACTTGCGGCCGGTCAGTTCCCGGAACAGCGGCGCCAGGTCGTGCAGCGCCGACCGGTAGACGGGGCTGACCTCGGCGAGGCGTCGGCCCATCCCTGGGTATTCGCCGCCCTGGCCGGTGAAGACACCGACGATGTTGCCAGGTGATGCCGGCGCCGTCGGTATCACCGCCGCGGCCCGTGACCGCTCGAACTCGGCCGCCGAGTCACCGACGAATGCGGTCCGCCACTCGAAGTGTCGCCGGCCGGTGGCCGCGGTGCTCGCCACGGCTGGGACGTCCAGGTCAGCGGCGTTAAACACGGTCTTGTAGCCGGCCACGGTGGCGCGCAGGGAGTCCCTGGACCGTGCGCTGACCGGCACGACGGTCGCGACGTTGTGGCCATCCCTGCGAGCGAGGTCCGCCTGGTTGCGGACGGGCACCGGCCCGGTGACAACGACGTGTGCGTTCACGCCGCCGAGGCCGAAGGCGCTGACGCCGGCGACTCGTTCCGCATCGGACCACGTGACCAGGTCACCGCTGACCCGGAATGGATACGCCGATTCGGTCAGCTGGTCGGTGGGGTGCTGGAAGTGCACCGTCGGCGGGATCTGCCCGTGCGATACGGCCAGCACGGTCTTGATCAGGCCGGCCATGCCGGCGGCCCAGCCGAGGTGCCCGATGTTGGACTTCACCGATCCGAGCACCGCCGAGCCGGCCGGGAGAGCGCCGAACACCTGTGCCAGGGCGGTCAACTCCACGTCGTCCCCAACTGGCGTCGCGGTGCCGTGTCCTTCAACGAACCCCACAGACCCGGGATCCAGGCCGCTGTCGGCCCAGGCCGCCGCGATGACGGACGCCTGCCCGGCAACGCTCGGCGCGGTCATGCCAACCTTGGCCGCGCCGTCATTGCCGATGGCACTTCCGGCCAACACCGCATAGACCAGGTCGCCGTCGGCGCGGGCGTCGGACAGGCGCTTGAGTGCCACGACGCCGACGCCGCTTGAGAAGACGGTGCCCTGCGCGGCCTTGTCGTACGGGCGGCAGCGCCCGTCAGGTGAATACATCATCGCCGGCTCGTAGATGTAGCCCTCGACCTGCGGGACAGAGATCGCCGCCGCGCCAGCGAGCGCTAGATCGCACTCTCCCCGCAGCAGTGCCACCCGGGCATGGTGGAGCGCCACCAGCGACGTGGCACATGCAGCGTTCACGTTGACCGTCGGACCTGTGCAGTTGAGCAGGTACGCGGCTCGGCTGGCAATGAAGTCCTGGGTCGTCGCCATCAAGAGTTCGAGTTCATCGACCGAGTCGATCAAGTTACGGCGAGGGCGTGCGGGCAGGGAAGGCAGCACGTTGTTGAGCAGATAACTGCTCGGCCCGCAGCCCGCGAAAACGCCGACCCGTCCATCGCTGGGGCCCGCGATGCCGGCGTCGTCGAGCGCCTCGACGCAGCATTCCAGGAAGAGCCGGTGCTGCGGGTCGATCAGCGCCGCCTCACGCGGTCGGAGGCCGAAGAACCTGGCATCAAATTGGTCGATGTCGTTGAGCAGGCCAGCGGCCCGGACTACCGCACCGTTCCACGGATCGGCGGCGTTCCTCCGGTCGATGGTCTCCACGTCCGGCCGCCAGATGGACTCGACGCCCGCCACGAGATTGGCCCAGAACTCGGCGGGGGTCGACGCACCGGGAAACCGGCACCCGATTCCGACCACGGCCACGGCCTCGTCCGGCGGCACCGTCCGAGCCTGGCCAGATGTGGTTGGTGGGGCCGTGGTGGTCTCGCCGTCGATGAATCCGGCGAGGGTCCGCACCGTGGGGTGCTGGTACGCCTTCCGCGTCGCCAGGGAGAGCCCGAACTCCTCCTGCAGTCCCGCAACGACCTGGGCTGCGAGCAGGGAGGATCCGCCGAGATCGAAGAATGGGTCATCGAGACCGACAGCGTCGACGCCCAGCACCTCCTGCCAGACCTTGGCGACGCGCCGCTCGGTGGCGGAACGGGGGATGGCGAACGAAGCGTTCAAGTCCGGTCGAGAGGTGGGAGCGGCGGGCAGGGCTAGCCGATCGACTTTGCCCGTCTGGGTCAGCGGTATCCGGTCGATCTCGACCCATACCGACGGCACCATGTAGTCGGGGAGCCTGGCCGCTACGTATGAGGCCCATTCCGGCTCGAATCGTCTGACTGGGTTGGATGGAGGTACCGCCGTCGAGACGGTTTCGACGTAGGCGGCTAGGACGGTCGTCCCGGAAACCTCGATGGGTCGAACGGCGGACCTGGCCAGCTCCGGATGCCCGTCGAGGACCACCTCGACCTCTTCCACCTCGACCCGGTATCCGCGGACTTTGACCTGCTGGTCGCGGCGTCCGTAGAACCGGAGCCCATCGGCCTCCTCCCGGACCAGGTCGCCGGTCCGATATGTCGTCGTCCCGGATGCGTCGACGCAGAACCGCTCCTGGGTACCCTCCGGGTCTCGGTAGTACCCCGAAGCAACGCAGGCGCCGTGAACGAGGAGTTCCCCGAGTTCTCCCGGCGCGACCGGCTCACCTTCCTGGCCGGTGACCGTGATCCGGACGTGCGGGAGGGGCCGCCCGATCGGCGGCAGCGCCGGCCAGGCGGACGCTGGCCCGGACATAGTGTGAGTCGTAACCACGTGCGTCTCGCACGGCCCGTAATGGTTGTGCAGCCGGACATGCGGGTTGGTATCGAAGAATCCACGGACCAGGTCTGTGATCTTGAGTTGTTCGCCGGCGACGATCACGTCCCGTAGGCCGGGCAGCTGGAGTCCGGCCGCCGCTTGGCAGAAGGGCGCCAGGGCCGCGGTTGGAAGAAACATGCGGTCTACGCCTGCGGCATCGACCAAGGCAATCAGCTGGGTCGGCTCGCGGCGCGCCTCTTCCGGCACCATTACGAGTTCGCCGCCCGCGCCGAGCGTGGACATCAGCTCCTGGAAGGCGACATCGAAGAACAGCGGCGCGAACTGTGTCGTCGTCCGGGGGCCTTCGTCCTGGCACATCTGCCAGTCGATCAGTCCGTCGATGGCCGAGTGCGGCATAGCCACGGCCTTCGGCACGCCGGTCGACCCGGACGTGAACAGGATGTACGCCAGCCCGTCGCCGGTTAGGTCGCCCGTTTGGGACTCCAGCACGGCGGGTGCCGAAGCCGCGGTGTCACCCGCCGGCGGCAACAGAGGTCGATCGCTCGGCCAGCCAGGAGGCGCTGAGCCAGCGACTGCGACCGCGGGTCGAACCTGATCGAACATCTGCCGCAGGCGGGGGGCCGGCATGCCCGGCGCGTACGGCATGCAGGCCGCCCCCAGCCGCCACGCTCCCAAGATGACCGCGATGCTTGTGCTGGTCCGCGCGGCGGCCAGGGCCACGACGTCGTTGCGGTGCACACCCTGTTGAGCCAGTTGGACCGACCAGCCAATCGCGCGGCGGCTCAGTTCGCTGTAACTGATCGATTCCTGGGCGTCGGTGACCGCTCGCGCATCGGGCCACGATGTGGCCGCTTCCTCGAAACGGCTCAGGAATGCAGCCAACATTGCCTCCCGCTGATCGAACGGTATTTGCCGACCCCGCCGTGCAGCTCGCCCTGCGTCAGTAGCTCCTGCCCACCACCGCAACGACATCGGCGGCATCCGGGTCCTGCGGTACCGCGCCGTCTGTGGTTTGCAGGCAGCGCACGCTGATGGCGTCCTCGGCCAGGGCACGCTCGCCTTGCAGGCCGAGGATCTTCCACGGGATCCTGGCGAATCCCGAGCGGGCGGCCTCCCGCGCCTCCTCCAGTGACTCCGTTTCGACCATGCGCGACGTCAGTCGCCGGTTGGCGCTCTCGTACAGATCCGCCTGTACGGTGTCGAGCAGCTGCGCCACGGTTGTCGTTGCCTGCGCGGCCGGGATTGTGACCTTCGCGCGGGTGTCTCGACGGATCACGCTGACCTCGCCATTTGCGACATCCCGTGGACCGATCTCGATCCGCACCGGCACGCCCTTCAGCTCCCAGTCGGTCACTCGCCGGCCGAATCCCTGATCGGTCCGCAGATCTACCCGCGCTCGCACGCCGGCACGGGTCAGCTCGTCCGTCAGCCGACGAGCCGCGTCCAGGACGTGCTCCTCGCCCTTGACTGCCAGGACCACCGCTTGGATCGGAGCCAGCCTCGGCGGGATGACGAGGCCATGGTCGTCGCCGTGCCCCATGATCAGGCCACCGATGATGCGGGTGCTGCTGCCCCATGAGGTGGTCCAGCAGTGCTGCCGCTGCCCGGCCGCGTCGGTGTAGGTGATGTCGAATGCCTTCGCGAAGTTCTGCCCCAGTTCGTGGCTTGTCGCCATCTGTAGCGCCTTGCCGTCGCCCATCATGACCTCGCACGACATGGTGTTGATGGCGCCGGCGAATCGCTCACGGGCGGTCTTCACGCCGACAAGAACTGGCAGGCGGAGCACGTTTTGTAGGAAGTCCCGGTAGACGTCGAGGTGGATGCGGAGCGTGTACGCAGCTGCATCCTCGACCGTGGCGTGGGCGGTGTGGCCCTCCTGCCAAAGGAATTCGGTCGTGCGCAGGAACAGCCTCGGCCGCAGCTCCCATCTGACTACGTTCGCCCACTGATTCAATAGCAGTGGCAGGTCTCGGTGGCTCTGGACCCACTTCGACATGAACTCACCGAACACCGTCTCGCTGGTCGGGCGGACGACAAGCGGCTCGGGCAGCGCCTTCCCGCCCGCATGTGTCACCACAGCGAGTTCCGGGCTGAATCCCTCGACGTGCTGGGCCTCACGTTTGAGATAGCTCTCGGGGATGAACAGCGGAAGGTACACGTTTTCGGCACCAGTGAGCTTGATCCGTGTGTCGATCTCCGCCTGAACTCGCTCCCAGAGCGAGTAGCCATAGGGACGAATTACCATCGTCCCCCGGACGGGTCCGTTGTCGGCAAGTTCCGCCTTATCCAGCACCTCCTGGTACCAGCGCGGGAAGTCAGTATTCTGAGACGTGAGGACCGAGCCTCGATTAGCTGTGGCCATGGGCCACCACTTTACGTCTCTGCCCAGTTGGCTCGGTAACCAGTACGCCTAGCGGGAGCGCCATGTCGGCGAGCTCTGCCGCGGACACGGCGAACCCATCGAGGAACTCCTCGACGGCTGAGGCTTGCCATGCAACGTCGTTGTAGTGCGAGGTCACGTGCAGTCCGTCCGCAGCGGGACGGATCACCAACGCTATGCCGGGGATAACCTGACGCTGCTCGCCGCCATCAGCCAACCGCCATGTCTCGTCTACCAGCCGCGCGGCTGGCAAATCAGGCAGATAGTTAACATACAACTGCATTTCCGACAATGCCGGCAGACCCCTGCCCCAGGTCGGGTCGGCGCGAAGCCACTCGTAGGAGCTGCCACGGTCTGCGGCCCGCGCCAGTTCGTTCTGCAGCGCTACGAGCGTGTCGCGCGGAGTGGATCCGGTCGGCACAACGATGGGGTGATGGTGCGACAGCATCCCGACGGTAAGGCCGTCATCGAGGTCGTCGTAGAGGCCACGACCGCTCTCCACCACTCTGCAGCCGACCTCGCGGACGCCACGCTGCACACCGTATTGATGTACCGACGCGGCGAGGACCAGGTCGTGAGCCGCCCGGGAGGCGCTGGGCATTGACAGGCCGGCGACCGCTTTGTGGATCGTCCACGCGATCGGATCGGCACCTTGCGGCCGGGCCCGTTGACGTGCAACCACCTCATCCGATGTCGCGCCAGTCCGCGTCTCCAGCCGCAGTAGGTCGCGCCAGTGCGCGGCGATGGTCGCATCGACAACGTTGCGCTCGCGGGCAATCCGAGCCCAGGTCGCGAACGGAGTCGCGGCCAGCGCCGCCGCGGGCGTCGCGAGGAAGCTGCCCAGCAGCGCCTTCACAACCTCCAGCGACACCCCGTCGGCGATAACGTGGTGCATGGCCAGGTAGAGAAAGGTGCGCCCGTCAAGCGTCCCGACGACGCAGCGGCAGAACCGGCCCTGCCCGACGTTGAGCTGGTCCCGAGCGCAGCGCAAAGCCTCCACCACCGCAGCGGTGTCCCGTGCCGGCCACTGCTCGACCCCGATGGTGGGCTCGGCGCTGAACGTCTGGCTGGGCATGCCGGAGGCCAAGTCGATCGCGTTGAGGCAGAAGACGTCAACGGTGGCGAGCAACCGGTGGGCGGCCGACGTGACCGTCTCCACCGATGCATCGGTGGAGACCAGCAGCTGCAGGATGTTGTCCTCCCGCACTTGGCCGGCCGCGCCGATCAGGACCCGGCGCTGGGCGGGCGTGAGCGGAAGCGTGACCCGGTCGCGCCTCGCCGGTCCGCCGGGCCGTTTGTCTTTACGATCCAAGGCCCTGTAAGCGTCTACGATCCCGGACACTGACGAGGCCATCCGCAGGGTAGCCAGGTCGAGGGCTTGGCCGAACGCCTCACTGAGCCGCAGTTGCAACTGAACCAGGTTCAGCGAGTCGACACCGACGTCGGCCAGGAGCACGTCCTGGTCGATTGACCGGCCGCCGAGGACGTCCGCCAGAGTGTCGGCGACCGATCGCACCATCCGATCGCTCATGTCGAGCGACGGCCTATCGTCTGGGCAGAACAGTGTCAGGTTGAGCAGGGCGCCTTCGTCTAGTTTCTCGGTCGGCCCGAGCGGCAGCGTGCTGACGAACGCGTACTCAGCCGGCACCAGGTTCTCGGGTAGCTGGGCCTGCGCAGCGATCCGCAGCCTGGCGTACAGGCCCAGCAGACTCTGCTCCTTCGTCGCGATTACGGCCCGCAGCGTGCCGGCAGGAGCGACGACCACAGCTACTGCATCAACCTCGGCGCAGGAAGCGAGTGCAACTTCGATCTCGGAGAGCTCCACCCGGTGACCGCGCACCTTGCGCTGCCGATCGACCCGCCCCACGTAATCGAACGTGTCATCATCGCGGCGCCGAACCATGTCGCCGGTGCGGTAGCTGCGCAGTCCTTCCAACCCGCCATCCACTGCCCGGAATGCCCGGTCGGTCAGCTCTGGCCGCCCGAGGTAGCCAGGCGAGACACCGGGGCTGCCAATCCACAACTCGCCAACCTCCCCGATTGCCACTGATGCCTCGGCCGCGTTACGCACGGCCCAGCTCGACCCGCGCAGCTGTCCACCGATCCGGGGCGGTTCGTCCGCGGTCATCTCAAGCGCCCCAGCCCAAACGGTGGTCTCCGTCGGGCCGTACACGTTCCATACAGACACCCCAGGAGCACTCAGGAGCTTTCGCTGCAGGGCCGGCGACAGCGCCTCACCGCCGCACAGCAGCTTCAGTGGGTTCAACGGCACCCAGCGGGTAGCGGCCATCAACTGCCAGAAGCTCGGTGTGCCCTGGGCAACCGTTACTCCGTATGTGTCAATGAGTGCGGCGACCGCTGACGGATTCCGCGACTCTTCCGGGGTGGCCCACGCGATCGACGCGCCCAGCGAAAGCGGCAGCAGCAGTTCAACCGTATGCGGGTCAAAGGTCAGCGACGTCCGTGCGAGGAAGACATCGGCGTCGCAAAGCCCTAGGTGCTGCGCCAGCGCTGTCAGGGACCAGGTCAGGTTCGCGTGGGTGGTGACGATCGGCTTAGGGACGCCCGTCGTGCCGGACGTGGTCACTACGTACGCGACCTCTCCCGCGACGCGCAGGCGAGCGTCGGCGCCTGCCGCGCAGCTGACGGCGCTCGCGAACTCGACGGCGTCGATGCTGGCTATGGCAGCCGAAGCCGTCCGACGGGTGCCAATCATTGCCGCCGGCGTGGTGGCCGTGAGGATGCTCTCAAGACGCCGTACGGGAAGCGCCGGGTCGATGGGCACGTAAGCGGCGCCGGTCTTCAGCACAGCCAGGAGCGCCGCGAGCGCGGCCGGCGTGCGGTCCATCATCACGGCGACCCGGTCTCCAGGACCGACGCGGCGCGCGGCCAGCAACTCGGCACCGGCGTCGGTCATCGCGCGTAGTACGTGGTAGGAGATCTCTCCGCCGCGGGACCGGATCGCCACGCGGCCCGGGAACCGTTCGGCCATATCGTCGAAAGCTAGGTGGACCGGCAGGCCGATTGCTGGTTGTACCGTTCCGAGCACGTCAGGCGTCACGGAAGCCACCGGTCGGCCAGCTGCGGCACCCGCGCGCGAACCGTCGTCTTGACCGTCCCCGCCGGTGGCGGGGCCGCCTTGTGCAGAACCCGGTGGTTGTCCCAGATCAGCAGATCGCCAGCCGTCCAACGATGCACGTACCGGAACGAAGAACGCTCCACCCGCCGGGCGAGATCGCTGAGCACAGGGTCAGCCGCATCGTCGCTCATCCCGACGATGCCGCGCATCCACACCTCGTTGACGATCAAGGCGCGGCGCCCAGTGTATGGATGGACTCGGACGGCCGGATGGGTCACATCCACGGTCCTGTCGAGCATCTCCTGCGAGTTCAGACCCATCGCCTGCAGGTCGGCCCTCAGGACTTCACGGTTGGGGAAGCTGCCGGTCAGCCCGTTGACGAACTCTCGGAACTCGTCATCGAAGTCGTCGTACACCGCGGCGGCGTCGACGAAGGACGTGGTGCCGCCCTCCGACGGCGCCTCGATGCAGGCCAGCAGTGTGAGATCCATCGATCGCGGCAGCCAGGAACCGTCTGCGTGCCAGTAGTGGCCTCCGCCGTTGACACCGACGCCTGGAACATTGGATTGCAATCTCAGACTCTCCGAGCCTGGGTACCGGTGTTCGACGGGAAGCACGACCTCGGCCGTACCGACGGTCTCGGCCAACACCTGCATAATCGCTAGCGGCTGACTCGGCAGAACCACCAGGCCGTGTTCGAGCACCGCAGCGACGAGATCCTTGACGCCAGATACCGACTGCACATCGGCTGTCGCTAATCCTGCGACACGTGCCCCAGGCTGAGCCTTACTCCACTCGGTCACAAGGAGCGACATGTTCCTACCTTACAGTTGATGGAGTGACTGTCGACGTCTGTAACTATTTGCCGGAGTCGTTGCCGATCGTAGTGGCGTGAGCACGCAGTGCCAACAGAAATGAGTGCGTCGTCATCGCAGCCGTCCTACGGCTCCGTAGGCCATGGCTTCGGCTGCGCAGCTGGTCTGTGGTCGCGGTTCGCGTTCGGGTAGCCATTCCACGATCGACACGAGGCCCGGTTCGAGCAGGTCTACACCGTTGAAGAACTGCGCGACTTCTCCGCGGGTCCGGGCACGGAACGGACCGTGCCCGGCGGCCGGGTCCGCCAGAGCGGTCAGCGAGTGACGAACCTCGTCCGGTAGCGCATCGAAGGTGACGTGGGACAGTGCGACGTAGCTGCCGGGCGGGAGCGCGTCGAGCAGCTGCGACACCGCCTTGTATGGCTGGTCGCTGTCTTCGAGGAAGTGCAGGACGGCGATGAGGAGCAGTGCGATGGGCTTGGTGAAGTCGAGGGTCTGGTGGAGTTCGGGGCTGTCGAGGATGGTGTCTGGGTTGCGGATGTCGGCTTCGATGTAGGCGGTGCTGTCGGGGGTGTTGCCGGTAAGTAGGGCGCGGGCATGGACCATGACCATGGGGTCGTTGTCGACGTAGACGACCCGAGCGTCCGGGGCGATGGCCTGGGCGATCTCGTGGACGTTCGGTGAGGTGGGGATACCGGTGCCGATGTCGAGGAACTGCCGTACGCCGGCCTCGGCGGTCAGGTACTCCACGACCCGGCCGAGGAATCGCCGGTTCTCCAACGCGGCGGTCCGCACGGCCGGGAACGCGGCGATGAGCTGCCGGGCGGATTCGCGGTCGGGTGCGAAGTTGTCCTTGCCGCCGAGCAGAAAGTCGTAGCGGCGAGCTGGGTGCGGAACGCTGGTGTCGATCCGCAGGTTCGCGGTCCCGTCGGCGTCTGCGGCGGCCGGCTGGGCGGAGGGTGTTGAGGGTGCTGGTGTCGTCATGCGCGTGTTCCTCGTTGCGTGTCGGCCGGGTAGAAGGTCGGTACGCCGGGCGGGGTGGCGCAGTTGGCCGACGGTGGGATGTTGATAAGTAGCACCGCGCCGACGAAGCGGATCCGGGGCAGTGGTGGGCAGTCGCACCGGGTTCGGCGCAGGATCAGCGTGGTCGTGCTCGGTTGCAGCGCGGTGCGTCCGCCGAGCCGGTAGCCGAGGATGTCGCCGGTGTGCGGGTCGAGGTACACGTCGATCGGGTCGCTGCTGCTGTCGTCGAACCGGAACGCGTGGCCGGTGCCGCCGTCGCGGCCGGGTATCCGCCCGAGGTAGGTGACGCTTGGCTGCATCGCCAGGACCCGGACGACGGTGACGCGTTCGGCGAGGTCGAGGGTGCGGATGCTGGTCAGGTCGAGCAGGACGGCGACGACGGCGGTCGAGCCGCTGCCGGGTGGGGTGACCGCGGTGATGGCGTTGCTGAGGCGGACCGCGTCGGTCGGTATCGGCTCACCGAGGGGGCTGCGGAGTTCACCGGCCGCGAAGAGCGTCACCGCGGGTGGGGTCGGCTGGAACGAGGTGGTCTGCTGGAGGAGCAGGCCGGAGCCGTCCGGGTTGACGTGCCGGATTGAGTCGGTCTCGATGACCTGGTCGCCGGGGCTGTGGTCCCAGCGCGTCAGGTGCAGGCAGCTGGCGGTGCCGGGTTGCCGGTCGCTCGCGGTTGACTGGGCGTTCTGGGCGATGTCGAGGAGCATGCCCTGTGGTGTCGTGCCGGCAGGTGGGGCTGGCACGAATGACACCGCGCCACGTTCGGTGCCGCCGAGTCGAGGGGTTGGGGCTGCGTCCGTGACCTCGGAGGTCGCGAGGCCGGCCAACGGCACGAGTGCTGCGGCGAGACCGACCGCCGCAGTGGTGACCCGGCGGCTCATGCGGGTGGCGACAGTCATGCTCAGGTCTCCCGGATGCGTGTGGGGCGTGAATAGGCGCGGTCTGGTCGAAGTGGCGGTAGCGCGCGGTTTCGTGATGAGCGCCGGGGACGGGTCGGCCGTACCGCTGGCCTGTTAGCGGGCTGGGCTGCTGGTCACGGGGACACATGCTGGTGCTGGGGCACTGCTGGTTGGGGTGAAGGTGCTGGTCAGGTACAGCCGGTATGCGTTGTCGAACGACGCCCGGAACATCGCGATGTTCTGGTCTGTCTGTGCTGAGCCGCTGCTGGCTGATGGGCCGGTCAGTCGGTAGGAGCTGGCGAGCAGGACGCCGGTGGCCGGGTCGAACGTCAACGTGTGTTCGGTCGGGGTGCTCTGCTCGGCGAGGTAGGGCAGGATGACGTCGATCCCGGGCCTGCCGGCTCGGTCGGTGACCGGTTGACGCACCAGCAGCCCGGGGATGTCGGCGAGCAGCTGCAGCATCGCGGCGCGGACCGGGCGGCGCAGGGTCTCTCGCTCCGCTGTGCCGGCGACGCCACCGGTGAGCGAGACACCCTCACTGCCCGGTGAGCTGGGCCCACTCCCCGCCAACAGCTGCTGCCGGAGTTTGACCGGGTCGGTGACCGCTGGGGGGCCGAAGAACTCCCGCTGCTGGTTGCCGCTCCAACTGCCGGAGCCACTCTCGATCTCGCACCCGGACGTCTCGTCCATGACCGTCATACGCCCGTTGCCGTGACCGTCCCGCCACAGCTGCTGGTAGTGGACCACCTGGACGAACGTCATACTGCTACCGATCGGTCCCGTCAGCCCATTCACATTCGCCCAGGATCGGGTCTCGATGTAGGAGTACGCACCGGGAGCCGTGTCGGCCGGCGCGTCGGCGAGCCTGTCGGCCAAGGCGAGCAACACCGGTCTCGCCGGCACTGGAGAGACCGGCGTCGGCGTGCCCGACGTCGCCGCAGGGGATGCAGGAATGGACGCGACGGCGGCGGTATCTGGCTGCTGCGGTGCCGTGGTGCGGGCGAGCGCCGCGGGCACGACAAGGATCGCTGCGACGGCGGCGGGTACCGCCGCGCGGCGCAGTCGGCGGGGTCGCCGTGGCAGGTCTGGCAGGCCGAGCATTGAGATTCGCTCCCTGATAGTCGGTAGTGGATGAGCCGTAAGCCGACCTGGGCGGTGACACGCGTGAACCTTGTGCTACGTGATCACGGAGGAGGCTTTTGGCGACAGCGCAGGTCGGCGGCTCTGTGGCTGGCGGGCGTCGCGAGTCCGGGGTCAACGCTGTGGTGACGAGCCCTGACCGGCCTTGGCTTGGTGGTATGCCTCCACGACGGTCTTGTTGATCCGGCCGCGGTCGCCCACCTCATAGCCGGCACCACGAGCCCAATCCCGGATGGCGGTGTTGACCGCCTTGCGCTGCGCGGCATCCGGCGGACCTTGATCCGGGCTACTGGTGGGGCGGCTGGTCGGGCGGCTTGGCCGGCCCCGACGCGTTGACCAGGACGGCACAACCCGGGCGGTTTCCTGCTGTGGGACGGTGCTCGCACCTTGCACGAACGGGTCGAGCGCTTCCCGGAGTTCCTCGGCGTGTGTTTTGGACAGGTCGATCGTGTAGGCGGTGCCGTCCAGTTCGAACGGGACGGTCTCGTCTGCTGGGGTTCCGTCGAGGTCGTCGTCGAGTGCGTAGGTGATGCGCTTGGCCATGGACTTCTGCCGTTCATGTCGGGCTCGGGGTGGGCTGGTCGCTGTCCATCAGGTACTCCGGCCGGCGGCGGTGAGCGTGCGGTCGGCGGTGCGGGTACAGGCCGAGCAGCGCCGTACCGTGGCACGCATCGTCAGGACGTCGCGGTAGGCGCGGCCGGTCTGGCTGTGCTGCGCATGACGATGCAGGCCCGCGGTCTCGATGACCGTCTCCGCCTCGGTGAGCCGGCCGCAGTCCAGCAGCAGCTGCGTCAGGGACACCGCCATCGGCGCCGATCCTTCGGCGGTCGGGTCGTGGCTGGCGATCCACTGCTGCCAGGCAGCAGTGGCCTGCCGGATGCCGTCGCCGCAGCGGCCCTCGTCATGCAACTGCCTAGCGAGACCCATCCGCGCCTCCAGGTGCGCGTCAACGTCACCGCGGTCCAGGTGCAGCTGGATCAGCTCCCGGCGCAACGCTTCCGCCTCGCCGCTGCGGTCACGGGTGAGGAGCACGAACACCAGAACATCGGCGGCCCTCATCGCGTCCGGATGATCGGCGCCGTGCAGGGTGCGGGCCGCCCGATGGGCGTAGGTCGCCCACGCGACATCGTCAGGGACAAGATTGGGCATCGGGTCGACGCAGCGGGCGTAGAGGATCGCGGCGGCGATGACCCGGTGATCCGGGCGGGCTATTGCCGGGTCAAGGCTGCTGAGCGGGCCGGCGAGCAGTTCGGCGGCCTGATGTTCCGCGCCGGTCTCCGCCAGCTTCGAGGCGAGTTCGACGGCCGTGTCCCAACCGGCAGCGCCCAGCGTCGTGACCGGCGGGTTGCCGAGCGGGGCGGCGGCCAACACGTCGCTGCCCGCACCGTCGAGAGATCGACATGGCTGGCTCATTGGCGGACTTCGCTTCCGGTCGGTGCGGCGCCCGGACGCCGGCACTCCCGCAGGTCGGTGAGGTGCCGCCAGCCGCCGGTGGCCCGGTCATAGACGGCAGGGATCGCGCAGGCGTCGTCGCAACCGGCCGGTTCGAGCGGCAACAGCGCTGCCCTATCGGCGGACGTGCTCAGGATCCGGGCGACCCTGGCGCAAAAGTCGGATGCGGTAGGCGATGCCGACGGCGGCATCGTGCCGTGGATCGGGTCGCCCGCCGGGCATGGACGACGGCGGCGCGAACATGTCGGTCCGCTGCCGTGCTCGACGGCGACAGTCCCGAGACGCGTCGTGGGCCGGCTCATCGGGCACCCACGCTGGTGACAGTGATGTGTTCGGGCCGGCACGGGGTGCCATGGGCGGTGCAATGCTGGGCGACGGCGGCCGGAGTCAGCCCTGTTCGGGACCATGCCCGGATCTGTGCGCGGGGTTCGCCGTGGGCGTCGGGCACGACGTAGACGGCGTGGGACGCGATGCCGCGATGTGCGGTGAGGGTTTGGTGCAGCGCAGCAACGCTGACCTTCGCCATGTCGGTGCTATCGGTGGTGGGTTCGGACGCGAGGTAGCGCCGAGCCGCGTCGAGACGGTGCAGGGTGAGGTTGCCGTCCGCATCGAGGGTGCCGATGTCGCCGCTGGTCCGCCACTGCGCGGCTGGCATGCACGGCTGGTCTGCGCGGTGTGCGGTGGCGCCGCTGCTGCTGGACGCTTCGATCAGCCCGGCCACGCCGGGCAGCGTCGGCCTGCCGGCCGGATCGGCGGTCCGCAGGTGCAGGCCGGGCAGCGGGGTCAGCGTGGCCGGGGACCCGTCGGACTGGCTGAACGCGCCGTCGTAGGTCGGCGCGTGGTACCACGTGCTGACGGTCGCGCCGGTCCGGGCGGTCAGGGCGGCGAGCAAGGTGGCGTTCGTGGCTGGGACCGCCGCGGGCACGACAATCCGGCGCAAGGTTCGGGTGACGACTTCCAGCCATCCGGCCAGTGCAGCCTGCTGCTGGATCAGTCCCATCACCTGCCCGGCGGCCAGCAGCGCCCAGTCGGCGCCGGTCTCCACGACGGTGGCGAGCCAATCGTCCGGGCTGAACTCCGGCCGCAGCACGACGGTGCCGCCGTACAGCAGCTGCCGGACGGCGGTGTCGAAGACCGCCGCGACGGACAGCGGCGCGCACAGCAGTGCGGTGCCACCGGCGGTGAGCCCGATCGCATCGGCGACCCGAGGGCTGGTCGGGGGTTCGCCGCCGGTGATGTAGACGTGCCGGTCGCCGCCGTGGTCGGCGTGCAGGTGCGCCCGCCACGGCTGGCACCAGTGCCCCACACTGTCGGCCTGCAACGCCGCCGCATCGACCTGCTTCCCGCGGGCCGTGGCCGGCACCGGCATCGGGATACCCCCAGTAAGCCACACGCCGAGGGCCGCGATGATCGTCGCGGCGATCGGCCGGGCCGGGACCGGCACCACCGTCCGGTCGCCGGGCTGCTGTCTGGCCACGAACTCGTACCCCGCCTGCCACAGGTCGGCAAACGTGACCGTGCAGTGCGCGTCGATGACCGCGATCCGGTCGCCGTGGTGGACGGCAAGGTCATGGAATCGGGCGACAATGTCACCGACGGTCGTCGAGGCTGCTGCCGCCGCGAGCGGTGTGCTGGTCAGCGCGGTGGTCATCGTGCTGGTCACGATCGGCTCCAAGGACGATGGGACGAGGTTGTGTCGTGTACTGGGGCAGCAGTCGTCACGGTTGGAGCTTCCGGACGTCGAGTGACCGATTCGGGCGCGGCGAGGGAGCCGCCACCGGGCCGCAGTGCCCCGCCGGACGTGGTGAGGACCAGGTGCACGGTGCCGTAGCTGCACCCGACCGCGGCGGCGATCTGGCGTAGCGACTCGTGACCGTCGACGTAGCGGCGGATCGTGTCGTCGCGAATCTCCGGACTAGCCCACCGGCCGTCCCGGTTGTGCTGGCGTGTGTTGTGCTCCGCCATCAGGTCCTCCGCGTGATGTCCGATGTCGGTGTGGGCGGGTGCGGGGTGGCCGCAGCCTGTGGGAGGCGCCAGGCTGTGGCCACCCCGCGTGGACGGCGGCTGCCTTCGGCGGTGGAGGTGCACCGCCGCCCGTCCAGTGGCATGGGCTGCCGCCGTTGGACTCCTCGACCAGCGACTCGACCAGCGATCCGACTTGGGCTCCCGTGTCGAGTTCGCCACCCGCCGGGCTGCGTCGACTCAGCCGTACACCGACACCGCTGCCTCAGCGACGAGCTCATCGGTGGCGGCGATGATCTCCTGCACCGCCGGGTACAGCTGTCCGACCCGGTCGACCATGCCGCCGAGCAAGGCCGGGATGTCCAGGTCGGCTTCGTCGAGGTACAGCTCGGAGACCAGGTCCAGGGCACGGATCATGCCGCCGAGCGCGTCGGTCTGCCAGTCCGGGTTCGTGAACCCGGTCAGGACACTGCGCAGCCGGCCCCGGACCCGGGGAATGACCCGGTCGTCGGTCGGCGGGTACGTGCGGACCTTCGTGCCGACCAGCCGCCGGCGCACCACTTCACGGACCAGGTCCCCAGCAATCAACCCTGCCCTGGTGCGTTCGTGCGCGGCGACGGCCAGTTCCCGCACCGCGTCGCGGAGCATCAACGGTCGACGTTCGGCGTCGTGCGCGACCGGCGGTGTCCGGTGCGCCTGCAACACCCGCAGCGCCCAATCCGCAACCGGGTCGCCGGTCAGCTGCCACGTGCGGACCAGCACCTGCCCGTACACGACCTGCACATGCGCCACCGGCGCGGCCAGGTCCGCCAGGACCGCACCGGCCAACGCGACCGACAACGCGCGGTGATGCGCGAGCGGCTCGCCAGCGTCGTTGTGCGCGAGGAAATACAGCTCCACCCGCAGCGGCTGACGAATCGTCGGTACGGGTTCGCCGATTGCGCGGGTCATCGTCGCTCACCGCATCGTCCCGGACATCGTTCCGGGTGAAGTCCCGAACAGCTCGGTGGCCAGCAGCCCGCGGGCCAGGTCCCGCAGCCGTTGATGGACCCCGCCATACCCGGTCGCGCCATGCAGAACGGCGGTGTCGATCGCGGCGTGCATCGTGTAGTTCGGATCGCACACATTGCCCGGAGCGGCACGCCCGGCCTGCGAAACGAGCTGATAGGCGTCCAGGGGATCCAAACCCGTCAGCTGGGCAGTCCAGGTGACCAGGTCGTGTTGACTGATCCGGAACGCGTCCTCCAACGGACGGGCCGCACCGATCGAGATGAGCTGGTAATCGGTCTCGATCCGCGGGCACGGTGTGGGCACGCCCTTGATGACGTCGACGGCGACGGTGACGTGCATCGCGGTCTCCACCCCGACCCCGCACACCTCGCCCTGACCCTGCCGGGCGTGCCCGTCCCCGAGGGAGAACATCGCCCCCGGCACGTTCACCCCCAAGTATAGGCTGGTCCCGGCGCGCAGCTCCGGGGTGTCGAGGTTCCCGCCATGGACGTCGGGCACGATGCTGGAGCGGACCTCGTCGGCGGCGGGGGCGACACCGACGGTGCCGAGCATCGGATCGAGCGGCAGTTCCACCGTGTAGTCGCCGCGGCGGGCTCGGTAGCGGATCATCCCGGCGGTGGTGTCGATGTCGTACTGCCAGACGATCTCCGGCAGGGCCGGGTGCAGCATCGCCGTGGTGTGCGTACCGGTCAGGGCACCGAAGTGCGGGAACGTCGCTGACATGCCCCAGTCCCGGGCCGGGCGGATCTCCATGAAGTGCAGGGCGAGGGTGTCGCCGGGTTCGGCGCCGGGGACCCGGAACGGGCCGGTGACCGGGTTGAACTGCTGGCACACCTTCGACGGCAGGTCATCCACGGTGCGGACCGCGCCGCTGAAGCAGTCCTCGGTGCTGGTGCGCAGCACCTGACCGGGCAGGACCTCAGCGATCGGGTACCGGCCGCCGAACTGGTAGGTGAGGTCCGGCTCGGTCAGCACATGCTCGACGACCTTCGGCAGGCCGCTCATGCCACCGTTCAGGTCGCCGTTCATGCCGCGTCCTTCGACGCCGACGCGGTCATCCCGGACAGAGTCGGGCGGCGACCGGCCGCGTAGAGGCCGGCCAGGACGAGGACACCGACGCCGAGCCAGATCAGCGCGAGACGCTGCGCGGCGACGTTGGCGTTGATCACGACGTACATGAGGACCGCGAACCCCGCCGCCGGCAACAGCAGATGCGACCACAGGTTCCGGGACTTGTTCCGGACCACGTAGTGCCAGACGACCGCCACGTGCAGGACCAGGAACGCGCACAGCGCTCCGAAGTTGATCAGCGAGGAGAGCAACGCGATACCGTCCGACCGCCACGCCATGTACAGGCCGATCGCCACCGACAGCACGGCGGTGAGCAGGATGGCGTTCGCCGGGACGCCGTGCTTGATCGACACCTTGCGCAGGAACTTGGGCAACTGCCGGTCCCTCGCCATCGCGAACAGCAACCTGGACGTCGCGACCTGCGCAACCATCGAGTTCGCGACACCCCACGCAATCGCCGTGGCGACCGCAGTCAGTGTGGCCAGCCAGGAGCCGCCCGCGACCTTGGCGGCGTCGTAGAACGCCACCCCGTCCGGGTCGCCGTTGGCCAGCAGCCCCGCCGGATCGGGAACCAGCAGCGCCGCCACCCACGTCTGGGCGATAAACAGCAACCCGGCCAGACCGAGCGCCGCGAGCATCGCCTTGCCGATCTGCCCGGCACCGCCGCGATTCTCCTCCGCCAGCATGGAGATGCCGTCGAAGCCGAGGAACGACAGCACCGCCACCGACACCGCCCCGAACACCACCGCCGAGGTGAACGTCGCCGAGTTGAACACCGGCGACCACACCGACCCATGACCCCTGCCGTCCAGCAGCGCGAGCGCGGCAGCGGCGAGGAAGACGACCAGGACGATCGCCTCGCCGACGAGCATGACCAGCGTGATCCGGGCGGTCATCTTGATGCCGTACACGTTGACGATCGTGTTGAACAGCACGAACCCGATCAGCCACACCCACACCGGGATCGCCGGGACTGTGGCGTGCATCGCCACCGATGCGATCAGATACAGCAGGCTCGGCACGAGGAGGTAGTCCAGGAGGATCGCCCACCCGGCCAGGAACCCGACCGGTGCGCCGATCCCGCGGCCGGCGTAGTTGTACACGGACCCGGCCAGCGGGAACGCCTTCACCATCTGCGCGTACGACGCCGCCGTGAACAGCATCGCCACCATACCGACCGCATACGCGAGGGCAACCATGCCACCGGACGATGTGTAGACGGAGCCGAAGATGCCAAACGGTGCAATCGGAACCATGAACACGAGGCCGTACACCACCAGGTCCCTGAGCCCGAGGGTTCGGCGCAACTCCGGCCGATACCCGCTGCCCTGCACTGGTGCCCCGCCCGCCGGGACCGGTAGCCGCTGTGTCGTACTCACGATCGTGTCCTCCCAAACGACTTCGCGAACCGCCGACCGGCCGCCGGCGGGCATGACTCATCCGCGCGTCACCGCCTGACGCGCCAATGCCGAACTCACAGGTTGTGCGTGCTGAAATCTGGCCGCCGCCCCAGCCAACGCAGAAACGGCGACCAGAAGCCCTACATCCGCCAGACGAACTGCAGATCCTCCGGCCCATGCCCGATTCGCACCGATGCGAAGATGTTTCTGAACACTGAACCGATCCCGTCGGCCCCGAAGTCGGCCGGCCGTGAAGAAGCCGCTTCCACACGATCTCGCGCCAGCCGCTCCACCAACTCGGCGTCAACAAAGTCCCGCCGACAGCCGCACAGGAACAGGTACACGCGCTGACCATCCGGCGCACGTGAAGGCTGTAGCGGCTGGTCACAGCCATCGCAGACCAGCGTCGAAGCCAAGCTGAATGGGTGCCGTGCCAGTTCCCTCGCGTGGTGCAGGTCCGCATCCGCGGTCTTCAAGTCCGTCGGGGCGAGACGCTGGTTGACGCCGACCGAACCTGGTAGCAAGACGGTCCGCGAGACGTCGGAACCATCCGTCAGTCCTCGCCTGACGAGTCGCTGCGCTGTCACGTCACGCTCCCTTCACCAACGCGGCTGAGTACCGTCACTCGACCGGACCACTGAGAATGATCAATTCGTGTCACATCCTTTATCGGTTTCGGACGGTTGGCTATGCCGACTTTTGCATGATCCGCATACACATGATGCATAGAGCCCGGATGCTGAACGAAATCGGTTGCCTGCATAGACACCTTGCGATACACAAGCCGGATAGGGCGAGCTGTAGCCCTGGTCGCAGCTACCTGTCATCCTGATGACTAGGGAGTGTGACTACCCCGAATAGTCGGCGTCGGAAGATCGAGACGATGCCCTTTGGGCGTGATCCAGCCAAGGCCATGTAGCCGTCATAGTCTTTAATGTGCTATGCCGTTACTTTGCCAAGTTAGACGACGACGGTCGGAGGGCTGTGGACAACGACGGTCAGCGCCACAGAAGAGTCGTCCCGCCATCCGTGTGGGAACACCCAGAGATGCGCGCAGCGCTCGCCAGGCGGGATCTTCAGGTCGTCTACCGCCGGCTCGGTGCGATAGGGATCAGCCAACGCGCGATCGCTGCCCAGACCGGTGTCGCGCAGAACGAAGTCTTCGAGGTGCTGCGTCGTGGTCGACGGGTAACTGCGTACGACGTGTTGTCCCGAATCGCTGACGGGCTCGGCATCCCGCGGGGCTACATGGGCTTGGCGTACGACGACGTCGCCGAAGCATCACTCGATCTGGCGGCGGGCACCTGCTCGACGGAGCCGGACGAGCGGGAGAAAGTCCGCGCCCTACTCACGCACGCCGCCGCCGTCACTGTCGACGCCGCCGTACCCGACGTCGTGAGTTGGTGGCGGCCAATTGAGTCATACCGGGCGCCGACGCCGGAACGGGTCGGCGTCACCGACCTCGTCAACCTTGAACACATGACCGCCGCCATGCGAACTCTCGACGCCCAATACGGCGGAGGTGCCTGCCGGGATGCGATCAGTGCCCAATCCCGCTGGGCGCAAAGACTCCTCGCCGCGGACTGCCCTGAGCAGCTACGCGACCGCCTTCACACTGCCCTGGCGGACCTGCACAACCTCGCCGGATGGACCTCGTTCGACGTCGGCCTGTTCGACGCAGCGCACCACCACTTCTCCCGCGCGCTCGAACAGGCCCAGTACGCCCGTGATGCGTCACTCGTCGCCAACGTCCACTACCGCATAGGCCGGCTGTGCCTGCACCGTGGCTTCATCAGGGAAGCCTTGCGCTTCTTCCAACTCGGTCAGCTCGCCGCCCAAGACTCCGGTAGTGAACTGACCGTCGCCCTGTTGTGCGCCAACGAGGCGTGGGCCTACGCCATGGCAGGAGATCAGCGCCAGGCGAACAAGTCCATCGGCCGGGCACAGGACGAGTACGCACGCGCGGACCCGGACGCCGCGCCGGCGTGGGTTCGGTTCTTCGGTCTCGCCGACATGCTCGCCATGACGGGCATGGTCCACGCCGCGCTTCCCCGCGCAGGTGACGATCCACTCAACGCCGCGATCACCAATCTTGAGGCGGGCCTTCGCGAGCGAGGCGCGACGGAGACTCGTAGCCAGACGTTCGAGCTCACCGCACTCGCAACGGCACACCTCATCCGTGGCAACCGCCTGCCAGGTGACGCCTTCGGCCACCAGGCGGTTGACCTGGCAGAGCAGGTGCGCTCCGTTCGCACCATCGACCGGCTCGCACCACTGCACGAGGCCGCCAGCCATGCCGGATGCCATGATCTTGCCGATCGGATTGCTACGCTTCGAAACGTATGACTACCGATCACCGAGACGCCGCGCGACACCGGCTGACGCGAACCACGCTCGCAGCAATCCTTGCTAGCGTGGGCGAGCGCCTGCAGATCAACATCGAAGGCGCGGAGCTGGTGAAGTTCACCAACAACGCCGTCTTCCGGCTACGGCACGAACCTCTCGTCATCCGCATCGCCGGCTCGGCCACGATGCGCGACCGAGTGCCGAAGATCATCAACGTCGCCCATTGGCTTGCCGCACAGCAACTGCCAGCAGTGCGACTCGCCCCTGGCATCCCCCAGCCACTCGACATTGACGGGCAACTCGTCACCATCTGGGACGCTGTCGTCGAGACAGGCGACCGGCCGTCCGGGCGCGACCTCGTCACCCTGCTGCGGGCATTCCATAACCTCCCCACTCCCCCGTTCGAACTCCCGACATGGAACCCGTTCCATGAGATTCGCCAACGCATCGCCGAGGCCGACGGCATCGACGAGGACGATCTCGCATTCCTCAACCTCCGCAGCGACCAGATCGAGACGGACCTCGCCACCATCGAATACGTCCTACCGCAAGGCGTCATCCACGGAGACGTCTTTACCGGCAACGTTCTGTTGGCATCCGATGGACCCCGCATCTGCGACTTCGACTCGGTCAGCGTCGGACCGCGAGAATGGGATCTCACCCCAGTAGCGGTCGGCAAACTGCGCTTCAACTATCCAGGCAACACGCAAGACGTTGTCGCCGATGGGTACGGTTTCGACGTAACGCAGTGGACGGGCTTCGAGGTGCTCCGGCAGGTGCGAGAACTGAAGCTGGTCACCAGCGTACTACCGATCTTGAATAGCAATCCGCACATACGGGAGCAGTGGCGCCCCCGATTCGACAGCTTCAAACGTGACGATACGGCCGCTAAATGGGTCACATACACGTGATGACTACCAGACCGCTGACACCCATTGGGCCAGCCAGCCGGGACCAGCAGCGCGAGCCAGCGAATAGGGAGATCTGCATCTGCACCTCCCTTGACTATCGCTTACCGCAAACGCCAACCTGGGGACGACACGGGATCGCCGCAGTTGAACGCCTGAGCCGGGTCGGTGCTATTACCGTCTCGATCAGTCAGGTGGCGCCAATGCAGCCTGACCAGCAGCCACGCACCGCTCCTGGCCAGTAGTCAACTGAGTATTTCTGAGGGGGCATTCCTAAATATCTCGGAAGGAAGCAAGCGCTTTGTTGCCGTAACAAAGTACAGAAGAGTCGACGGCAAACGTTGCAAGCTGGCCATTCCGTCCTGGCGTCGCAGTCGGTACACTAGCCGCGTCGTATATATCGACGAGGAGTGAGGAACCCTCGGATGCCATCGATGGATCGCCGTCGCTGTGCGCGGTGCCGGTCTCCGCTTGCCTCCGACAACGCATCCGAGTTCTGCGCGTCCTGCGAGTCGCTGGTTGATGAACTGCGCAGAAGCCCGCCGTCGGTTCCGCGGGTATTTTGGAACCACCCCGCGATAGCCGCAGCATCGCGCGGGCAGCACATGGGCAATCTGGTCGCCGCCTACCGTCGGCACCCGCACCACGTAGCACCGATCTCGCAGGGGATCGTCGGGCACTGGGCCGGCATGTCACAAGCGCAGATAAGCCGTATGGAGACAGGCCAGCCGGAACTCAACATCGATCGCCTGCGTTTTTGGGCTCGACTCCTGGACATCCCAGGTCACGTGCTGTGGTTCGAAAGCGCATCCTCATCGGGGTCCGCTGTAGCCGCAGGCGGCGCTGGACAGTCGCCCGCCATTGAAGACCGCTTCACGGCGCTCGGCGCTGTGGGATCGAGCGAGCCTCCCGGCGACCTCGACGGGTTGCTGTTCGACTCCATTGAAGCGATCGACCATCGACGACGCCGTGCCGCCGAGACACACGTAGACGATGCACTGTTGTCGTACGTTGATGCTGAGATCCGCCAGATCATCGATACCTATGAACAGCGACCACCAATGCAACTCGCACCGCATGTGCGCGGGCTTCGCGCCCGGGTAGAGGACCTGCTGGACCAGCGACAGCTCCCACGTCAGCGTGAACAACTGTACGCAGCTGCCGCGAGACTCTCGTGCATCCACGGGGTACTCGCACTGGACGCTGGCCGGTTCAGAGTCGCCAGCCAGTACGGTGCCGAGGCGTTCACACTAGCCGAGGCGGTGCGTCAACCCGACCTTCAAGCATGGGTGCGAGCAGGTCAGAGCCTTGTCGCGTACTACTCAGGGCAGTATCACGATGCGTTGGCCTTCGCCAGGGACGGATTCGTCCGCGCTCCCCATGGTCCGCAAGCCGTCCGCCTCGCAATCAACGGCGAGGCCCGTGCACACGCCCGGCTGGGCAATAGTTGGGGCGTCGACGATGCTGTTGGACGTGGCCTCGCGGCACTCGACGATCATCGCCGCGATACGGTTAGCCCGAGCCTCGCGCTGGAGCCGTACTGCGAAGCACGAGCAGCTGCGAACGCTGCTACGGCATACCTGCTACTCGGCCGCTACGAGGACGCCGCGACACACGCCCGCCTGTCGCTAGCGGCGTTTGACCGCGCCGAGTTGCATGGCCCACGCGCACTAAGTCGGCTGGACCTTGCGACTGCGGAACTCCAGCGCCCCAGCAGGGACGTCGACCTTGAGTACGCATGTGCAGTAGCCGTCGAGGCGCTGACATTGACGACCGGGCACGCCTTCGAATCCGTGACCCTCCGGACTAGCGAGTTCCTCACCAGTGCAAGGCACTGGTCAGGACACGCTGGGGTCCAGCAAGTTGCCAGCCTCCTTGAGCAACGCAACTCACGGGCATTGCCAGCCCTACCATTTACGCCATGACATCTCCAGAACGGGAGAGCCTCCAGCAGCGCTGGCTCGCCTACCAGGACCTCCCCGCCTTGCGCAACCATTGGTACTGGCGACCGGGCTGGAGCTCAAACCGACGGTTCTACACCTGGCACCTCACCTTCGCCGACCAAGACGCCCTCACCGAGCTCGTCACCACCGTTCAGCAGCAGCTCCGCCTACCCGGCCTCGACCTTGTGCCTGTCGAGGGACTGCACCTCACAACACAGGGTGTCGGCTTCACGGACGAGGTGTCAGACGAGGATCTCGCGGCGATCGTTGATGCAGTCACGCGCCAGTGTGCGCATCTCCAGCCGTTTGACCTCAATCTCGGACCCGTCGATCCAGATGCAGAGGGTATCGGGCTGCTGATTCAGCCCTGGGCGCCGGTGACCGCACTCCGCACAGCGATCCGAGCCGGCATCGGGCAGGTGTGGCCAATCGTTCCTGAACCCGAAAACGGGTTCAGACCACACGTCACGGTGGCCTACAGCGGCGCCGAGGTGCCGGTAGACGGCCCAGTCGCTGCCCTCGTGTCGCTCCGCGACCTGCCGCCAGCAACGGTTCAAATCCACGCGGTCCAGCTCATCGCCCTACGCCGCTCGAAACGTGCATATGTGTGGGACACCGTTCACACCACGCCGCTCGGCGCTTCCACGTAACGCGGCCATGCAGGCGGATCTTCCGCCGGTGCTCTTTGTTGAGGACGGGACTCGGATGTTCGCTTTCAGCGAGCTGGTCGCCGCGCCGGAGCACCGTCGCCGAGGGCGCGTCCGGATGCTGCACAACGCCCTGCTGTTTCCGCACGACGTATGAGGCAGGAACTGAGCCAGTTTGCTGCTTATACACGGCGTGCGTTGTCCCCCGTCGGCGGCTGCGTTTCCGGCCCAGAGATCGCCGAACTGCGGTCCGGTGGGGCTGGTGGGTGGTAGAGGTGCTGGGCGATTGCGGCAACGGCCCGTCGCAACTGAGGGTCGGGCATGAGCCTCGCCTCGATGTCGATGACCTTCAGGACCACTTCGTTGACACTGTGCCGTCCGTCACCGGTGGCGACGAGTTCGACCTGGCGGAGGTCTTGAGGGGTTTGCCGGACGATGAGTCGACGTTCTTCAAGCTGGCGGACTGCCGAGATGATGGTGCCCTTGGATGCACCGGTCAGCCTCGCGAGCTCGTGAAGCCGGATTCGCGGGTACTTGACAGCGAGACGGAGAACCTCAAAGGCGGTCCACGTCAAGCGCCTAGGACGTAGCGCTTCGCGCTCCAGGTGGGCCCGGATGACGGTCGCGGTCCGGCACAGCGCGACGATCGCCCCACCGTCCGACAACCGGGGCGGCACGCCATCGGCTGCTTCGGTCATCGCGACTGCCGCCTGTTGAACAACTTCACGACCGGACGGGCCGGCGTGGCGCCGCGTGGTGGCGGCTCGTTTGGATGTTCATTGCGAGCGGGGCTGCTTGCCCCGGCGCAGATGGGTCAGCCACGGAGGCAAGGTAAACGTACGGCGGTGACGTCCTCGGTATCGACGGTCAGTTCTAGGGCGCCGTTGCGTGGGCTCTCCGGCGTTGTCATCGGGCTGCTGATGAACCGCTTCGGGCATGCCTGACCTCCCGGGCCTTTCGGCCCATCCGGTTGCTTGCGTCGGTTGGCGTGCACCGGGGCGACGCGAACCGAAGCCCCTGTCGGACTGACGGCACCTGGCCGAGTTTGCCGGTGCATGAGCAGGACAGGAACCTAATGACCCCTAACGCCGGGCATGGACGGCCAGGGTGGCGGGTGGCGGGTCTTCCGCTATTGGTGGCTTCTCCGCCGCGCATAGCAGCTCCGGCCGCGCGAGGCAAGTGCTGTCGCATCTCGGTGCAGCGGTTCGCTGGGCGTAGTGGACGCGCCCGCGCAGGCGCGCGGACACGCGAGAGGTTTCCGTTAGTCGGAAGACCCGCCACCCGCCACCCCGTAGCCCGAGGTGGTGGCGGCATGCATCCCGGGTACGTCACAGCCCTCACCAAGTCTCATGAGATGACGTGGCGCACACTTCGTACAGACGCTGACTTGGCTTCAGCTCCCGATCGGCAGCGAGTTTCGTGACTATGTGTAACCGACCTGAACGGCGAAGATCGGCATCGAACGGTCGAAAAATGTTCACGGACGATCGGCGGCATCGCTAACCAACCTGGCACTTCGCACTGGCGTTTCAACCCCAAGATCACTCCGCTGTACGTGCGTGCGAAAGCGCTGCGGGGGTGGCGAAACGACCATGCCACTGTCGACGGCGCTCATCGATGATCGAACGACAGGCATAAATGCGCAGGTGGCAGCCCTGCGAGAGGTTCGGAACCGAACTAACGTGTTCACCGCCTTCGATCTTGACAAGCGGCTGGGGCCCGTGGTTACCTCGGCCCCGGTGTGCGATGGGTGCGTGAGTGATCACGTTGCGATTTTCCTGCCGCGTGTTACACCGACAGTGAAGGAAGGGGACGCGCGACGGTCGGATCGTTCGGCCTGTCGATGCGTGGCGGCGTCTCGTGCGCTGAGAGCCGTAGCCGGGCGGTTGCCGCGTGCGCGTACCTTCGCGGGGGATGTGACCCACGGGGGAGGTGGGATGGTGGCTGATCTGCCGCCGTTGATACGGGTCCGGCCGGGCGGGAGCGCGGCTCGGGCTACAGCACAACTGTCCACGCTGGATCGAGGGCTCTGCTCGCGCCGCACTAGAGGTCAAGCAGCGCCGAACGCAGGAGCGGGCCGATGACGAGCAGTGCCGGCGGAGGTCCAGACGAACCTGGGCGGCCGTCGGTGGGGGCTCTGCTGCGGATGGCTCGCCGTCGCGACCGCAGCTGGTCGCAGAGCCGCCTGGTCCGCGAGATTCTGGCCGTCGGCAGTCAGCACGGCAAAACGACAGCGAATGCCCACAGTTTGATGATCATGCTATCTGGCTGGGAGAACGACCGAGCGGTACCGGATCAATACAACCGCCGGCTACTGGTGCTGGCCTTGCGGAAGAAGCCGTCGGAGCTCGGGCTAGAACTCGACCCGGATCACCATTGGTACCCCGACGGAGATGTCTAGGGTCCACCGCCCCTGCCGGCCCGATCTTCGATGATCGTGGTAAGGGCCGAGACAGCACCTGCGGCGTAGGCATGGAACGCTACCGGCACCCCGCTGCCCAGATTCTGGGATGGTGTGGTGTCAGGGCTGATTGACCCATGGCCGGTTCGGCGGCCGGCCATGGGCACGCTCGTTGCCGCGCGACGAACCTTATCGTGCGCCTGGCGCAGCTCGGCGGTGACGTCGTCCACCCAAGCTGGGTTGATCGCAGTTGACGTGTCGAGCCGGACCAGCGGCACATACGCATCGAGGTCGCCCAGGAGCTGATCCGTGGTGGCGGCTAGATCGAAAACGGCGGGCTCACGTCCGTAGGCGACGGCGGCCAAGACACTGCATGCCGCGGCGGCGTAGACGATGGCGAGGTCGGTGTAGTTGGTGGTCCGCGCGGCGAGCAGTGCTCGTGCCGAGTCGTGCTCCCGCTCGGCCCACCTGATCGTGTAGACCGGCCCTCGTGGGTCCAGCCCAGTAGTCTCCAGCGTGTTGGTCGCACTCAGACCGATCGCTTCGGCCTCGACGACGGCGATGTACGCCCTGTTGCAGGCATCGCCCAGGTCAACGAGTTGGGCGCTGACATGTGCCGGGAGCGCCTTCGCGGCGGCCTGTGACAGCAGGTCGTGTGTCGTCACGTCGATTCCCCTTCGACAGCTGCTCGCGGTGCAGCTTGGCCACTCTGTAGATGGAGGTCGGCCGATTTCTTGTAGCGGTGCAGATCGGTCTCGTCAATCGGCCCGCGTTAGGAGTCATTAGGTTCCGCAGTCGGCCTGGTCACCGCGAAGGTCGTGGGGTGATCCGCTGCCGATCGACGTACCTGGTTCGTCGCCGCCTGTGCGTTGCCTACCTCCGTACCCGGTGGTGCCGCGCCGTGCGCCCGGTCGACACGATCATGTCTGCCCCGCCACGGAAGCACGCTGCGGCCGAACCAGATCATGCGCCCGAATCACGCCGGTCGGTGTTGTCGGGTATGTCCAGCGACCTGGTCGACACCGTATCAGCCGCCCTTCGCGGTCGCTATCGCACCCGAACGGGCGCCCTTCTGTCGCGGCTCTGACAGTTTCACCGCTTCTCCCCATCCCTCGTCAAGGCCGCGGCGACGACGTCGTCGGCCGGAAGGACCATGCCCATGCATGTGAGAACCCTCGCCACCGCGGTAGCCGCAGCGGCGGCGGCATTGGTGGTATTCCCCGTTCCCGCGCACGCGGCGCCAGTCACGCCTGGCGGCGACGCCGGTGTGCCGCCCAGTGCGCCGGTCACGGTGACGCTGACGCTGACCGGCGCGGACGAGTCGTCGATGACTGCCTATGCCGCGCAGGCCTCCAGTCCAGGAACAGGTAACTACGGCCACCATTTGACGCGGGTCCAGGCACGGACCCGGTTCGGCGCGCCCGCTGATCGGGTTGAGCGGGTGAGCCGGTGGGCGCACCGCGCGGGTTTCTCGGTGGTCGGCCTCGACGCCACCGGCTCGCGGCTGACGGTGACGGGCACGGCGCGGCAGGCACGTGCCGCGTTCGGGGTCACGCTGCGTACCCAGGTCCGCGACGGTGTGCGCGTGCGGACTGCAACCGCAGTGCCGAAGCCACCAGCGGCGGTCCGCGCCGACGTGGCAGCGGTCTCCGGGCTCACGACCAGAGCAGCGAAGCCGCTGGTGGCACGACCGGCCGTGCCGAAGCCGATGCTCGAAGGCCCGTATTGCTCGGCGTTCTGGGGCGAGTACACCAAGGCGGGACTGCCGAGCAAGTATCCTGCCAACCGGCAGTCCAACATCTTGTGCGGGTACAACGGCGCCCAGCTGAGGGCCCTGTACGGTTTGGGCCCGAACGATCGCGGGCAGGGGCAAACGGTCGTGGTCGTCGGTGCCTTCCACAACCCGAGCGCCCTCGCCGACGCCAACCGCGCCTTCGCCGAGAACGGCGTCCCGCCGCTGCCGGCGGACCGGTTCGCAGTGAAGTCCTACAACCTGCCCGGTGGCGCCACCGGCTGCGACCAGGACCTGTGGCACGTCGAGCAGGCGCTGGACATCCAGGCGGTGCACACGATCGCCCCGGACGCCCGCATCGTCTACGCCGCCGCGCCGGACTGCACACAACTCGAGGAAACCGTCGCGGCGGTCATCGCCGACAACGCGATCGACACCACGATCGTGTCGGCGTCCTGGGGCATCATCGGCGAACCAGCCGACGTGCCCTACCTGACCGCGACGAACAACATCCTCGCCCGCGCCGCCATCCTCGGCATCGGTGTCTACGCCGCCTCCGGCGACACCGGCGACAACAGCAGCGTGTCGGGCGCGAACGGCCCGAGCGTGTTGTTCCCCGCAAGTTCACCCTGGACGACGGCGGTCGGCGGCACCTCCTCGGCGGTCGGACCGAATAACCAGGTCATGTTCCAGACCGGCTGGGCCTCGGCCGGGAACCGGCTTGCCGGCGGCGGCTGGCAGCGGCTGAACCCCGCATTCGTCGGCGGCGCCGGCGGTGGCCCGAGTCACCACTTCGACAAGCCGAGCTGGCAGTCCGGCCTGCCCGGCGAGCGTCGTGTGGTGCCGGACATCTCCGCGCTGGCAGACCCGTTCACCGGTCTGCATATCGGTTACACCTCCGGCGGCCAGTACCGCACCGGCCCGGTCGGCGGGACGTCCCTCGCGGCGCCCATCGTGGCGTCGCTGACCGCTGTTGCGCAGTCCCGCGCGGGCGGTGTCGTCGTCGGGCACGCCGCGCCGGTCATGTATGCGAAGGCGGCAGCCGGTCGACCGATCGTCACCGACGTGCGGCACATCGACGCCGGGATCTGGACGCCGGGAATCAACGCGTCGACGCCGACCGGCGACTATCTGCTGGACCTCGATGCCGGGGTGCAGACCTTGAAGACCGGACCCGGCTACGACCGGGTGACCGGTCTCGGCGTTCCTGGACCTGGCTACCTCACCGAGCTGGTGTCGTGACCGACGTTTCCACGCCGGACAGGCCGGCCGGTACCCGGATCGGGGTACGGGCCGGTCTGGCCGGGACGGTTGCGGCCGTGATCGCCGGGCTGGCCGTGGCGATCGCGTCGTCCCCTGCCGGGCCACCGGACTCCGGACCGCTGGCGCCTGGCCCGATCTCGGCGCAGACGACAGTCCCGCCGTCGCCGCGGATCGTCGTGCCGGTCGTTGCCGCAGCCGACC
Organism: Dactylosporangium sp. NPDC051485; assembly: GCF_040682015.1. Taxonomy (NCBI): domain Bacteria; kingdom Bacillati; phylum Actinomycetota; class Actinomycetes; order Micromonosporales; family Micromonosporaceae; genus Dactylosporangium; species Dactylosporangium sp. NPDC051485. The sequence goes on along the minus strand of NZ_JBFAZW010000019.1, from coordinate 82,248 downwards.
TGGCCGCGCTGCCGGAGTCCACGACGGAAAGCACCGTCGCGGCGGCGCCGCTGGACCCGGCTCCGGCGGCGGCGACCGGCGGGGCGGTGGCGCACAACCGGACGCCGCTGCCGGTGTTCGACGCGCCGGGCGGCCGGGCAATCGCCCAGCTCCCGGCCCGCCAGGCAGCTGCCGACACCTGGCTGCCCGTGATCGAACAGCGACCCGGATGGGTCAGGGTCCTGTTGCCGAGCCGGCCGAACAGCGCGACCGGATGGCTGGACGCGGCAGCCGTTGTCATCGCTCGCACGCCCTACGTGGTGCGGGTGTCACTGGCCACGGCACGCCTCGACCTGATCCGCGAGGACCAGTTGGTCGGGCGGTGGACTGTCGCGATAGGCGCCGCGGCGACTCCAACCCCAGTGGGTCGCACGTTTCTGCTGGCGGTGGTGGCGAACGCCAAACAGACGTTCTCGCCGCTGATCATCGCCCTCGGCACGCACAGCCCCACCTTGCGCACCTACCGCGGTGGTCCGGCGACCACGGCGATCCACACCTGGCCCGACCCCAGCGTGTTCGGCCGCCCGGTCAGCAACGGCTGCATCCGGGTGCCGGCCGACGCACTGCAGATCCTGGCGATGGTGCCGCTCGGCACCATCGTGCACATCCAACCCTGAACCCGGTACCTCGACGACGAAAGGGCACATCGTGCGACACCGTTTCCGGATCGCCACCCTGAGCGTGGTCGGTCTGACCGCCGGCCTGGCCGGGCTGGTGCTCTACGCCAGCGCTGCCGGCGCCGCCCCCACCTACCGCGACGCCGCGTACGGCATCTCCGCCACGGGCGCCGCCCCGATCGGCGCGAAGCCGTCGGTCTCCAGCACCGACGGGCAGGTCAAGACCGGCAGCGGCGGCGCCCGGTCCTCAGACGGCACCGTATCCATCGCCTCGGCCACCGTGCGCGCCGGCGGCGGTAAGGCCAGCGCCCAGGTCGGCGGGTTCACCGCGTTCGGTGGCCTGGTGACCGCGTCCAGCGCCACCGCCTCGTGCGACAACGGCAAGGTCACCTCATCGGTGAGCGGCACCCCGGCCGGACCAGTCGGCCGCAACGGGTCGGTGGCCTACGGGGTGAAGAGCACCAACTCCGACGGCTCGGTCACCATCGTGGCGATGCGCGTCACCATGAAAGCCGGCGCCGGCACCGAGGCAGCCACGATCAACGTGGCCGTCGCCACCTGCGCCGCGGTGACGGACGGCCCCAATCCGACGCCGAGCGTGACCAAGTCGACCACCGCACCACCGTCGAGCACACCGAGCAGCCAGCCTTCGTCCTCGGCGCCGCCGACGGCCCGGCCCACGACGAGCAGCACGACAGGCGCACCGACCACGCCGCCGACCAGCAACCCGACGCAGGCACCGCCGGGCGGCGGGACCACCACGCAGACCGCGCCGCCGCCGAGTCCGGGCAGCACGAACGTCGTGGTGACCGGCTAGAGCGGCAGGAACATCGGTTGCCGCGCCGCCCGGCCTTCGCCGGGCGGCGCGCACTCGCTCCGCAGCTCGTACCGGCCTTTCCGCCCGTCTGCGCGCTGGGCCGCCTTCCGCACGTGCCAGTGCGCTAACGCCGATTTTCATTCAGGGAATCGGACCCCAGTTCAGGCGCGCTCATCGGTCGACTTGGTGAAGAACTCCCCACCCGGCCGGGTGGGCACCGTCATCGACGACGCGCGCTCGGCTGATTCCGCCGACCGATAACACCGTCCCCGCCCGGGCTGCCCGGCCGGCAGCGACAACCACCACCCGCACTCGTCCGAGCCGCTCCCGGAACCCTTACGCCAAGCCGTCTTCCGAACGATCTACCGCTCGTCCGAGCCGATCGGCAACAGCGTCAGTACTGTCGATGCAGCCGGGGTCACCCGACCCGTCAGCGAGATCGCGCTATCGAAGACCATCTCGCCGATGAGCCCACCGCCGAATCCAGCTCTACGCAACGGATGCACACCTACCTGCCCATCGTTATCCGCCGATCAGCCGGCCACCTCACCAGACGTGAAAATCGGCACTAAACCGCGGCGGCGGAGCGGGGGTTGTGACGGCGCAAGCCGGCTCCACCGGATGGTCAGAACTCCCAGTCGGATGCGTCGATCAGGTCGGTCCAGTCTGTCCGCATCGCAGTGCCGTCCGACATGAGTCGGAGGGGACGGCTCGACGCCTCATCCAGCATCTGCTGGAGGTCGTCGTACAGCCCGTCCAGCAGGCCACCAAATGCCTGCTGGACACGAACGTAGAGGTCGCTCCACATGCGGACAGTGACACCGAACGACGGGAACCGGGCGGCGACGATGTTGTCGTCACCGCCATCGGCAGGCTCGCCACCATCGATAGCGAGGATGAACGGGCCATAGTAGGCCAACATGTAAGCATCAACGCCCCCCGTGATCACGATCGTTTCGGGACTATCCTCCACCGGGTCGACTGCGTCGACCCGCATACCACCTCGATCGGTGGGGAAGGAGGCGACACAACCTAGAGCGAGCCAGGGTCGCACCCCGCCGATCGTGGCAATGGAACGCTTCTGGGCAGCCAGTTTGTTCATCAGGGCCGTCTCCATTGCTCTGGACCGGCCTTTTGCCTCCGCAACGACCCAGCCGGCCGGAGCCCGACCGAACAGGTCGGCGCGTTTGCGGGTGTTCCCGAAGGTGAGGCCGTAGTGGTTGGCGTAGCGGTCGACGTGCATCAGGTGCGTCACGGCAAGTTCGATGCGACAGAACACTGCCGTCACGGCTTGGCCGAGCGCGTAGGAGAAGCCGACCAGTTCGGAGCGGTCCAGTTCCATTGCCAGTCGTGACCGCACCAAACGGCCGCTGTAGTGCCGACGGACATACGCAGGCACCATCGAGGTGCGGTGCAGCCACTCCCAGATCGACGCGGAGCCGTAGCGCATCCGGTCCCCCGGCGCGCGACCGGTGACGAACAGCGCATGCACGAGGTCGTCCACAGTAAACCGCAGCTCGCCCGAATTGTTGATGACGCCGTCAGGGAACTGCCAGGCGTCATAGTCAGCGACGAACTCCGGCGGTGGCTCGGTCCGGTTGGCCAGCCGAGTCGCGTCGCCGGTGAGGACACCAGTCGCGGTCAGCACCGTCGGCAGCAGGGGCTTTGGTTCCGCTTGCAGCTCAAGCCTGAGCGCTCGTGGCCCGGGTCGTGGACCGCCGAGGGCTGCTAGAAGTACGTGCCCTTCGACCAGGTCGAAGAGGCGCTTGGCAACATCGTCGGGATCATCGTCCAGTCGGAGAACATGCTCGACCCGCAGACTGAACGGCAGCCGGTCCGGATCCGCACCTGCCGGGATGAGCACGATGACCGGCTTGCCAAGCCGACCGGCGGCGCCAACAACTCTGGTCACAGTCCCCATGTCCGGACCGAACGGCACGGCGATGGCGACGCTGCACGATTCGAGGAGCTGAGCGAGTCCGTGGGCCCGCGACGGTCCGGCGGGTAGCTGATCTACCGTCACCACCCCGATGTCGACGCTGCCCAGAAGCCGCTGTACGACAGGCCGGTCAGCGTCGCTCGCTGTTACCAGAAAGACCCGCATTGATCATCATCCCGATTCGCCGCGAAGTACAGTCCCGCACGGGACGGACCAGCCAGCTTAAGCCAGGTCGGCCCATCCCTTGGATGCTCCGGTCGTATAGGAGTTCGAGGTGTTCGCGGGTGGCGTCGAGCGGATCCACGTCATTCGCCAAAACGCTGGCCAGCCTCCCGATCCGCTACGTGAGCGACGTCTCCGCCATCCTCGATGTTGGACGTCCGCCCCCGATTGGCGGCGAAGAACGCGCCGAAGTTGATAGGGATCAATCGCTGAACCTCGTCGTCCACGGGGTAGATCATTACCGGCTCAGCGTCGGCGTCTTCCATCGAAGCAGTGTAGTGCGCAAGGCGGCGGTCGGGTTCGATGCCAAGCCGCCGCAGAGCTCTGCTGCGCAGTGACACACCGGTGACGCCGCCTCGACCTGGTCCAGGCTCGCGATGTCGGACGCCGAAGTCTCGCTCGCGCGCCGCTCTGGCCGCCCGCTGACCGCGGCAATTTGAAGTACCGACGCCTGTCCTATGTGGACGGAGTTAGGGCTCATTAGCTGTTCGGCGGGCGGATCGAGCGGCAGTGTCGGTGTGGTGAACGCGCCGGTGTAGCCCGCTCGCGGCGGGCAACGGGCCGAGTCCGTGCCGTGCCGAGCGGAGCCGCCCCCCGTCGGGTCCGTGGCTACGGCAGACCAGGTGCCGGGCGCTCACGGCCGGTGCGGGCCGCGGCTTCCCCCGCGACCCGCACCGGCCACCCGCGGGCTGCCCCAACGGCAGGCCCGTCGTCAAGCCCACGCCGTAAGGAGACCTGTCGCGTGCAGCCAACCCGGTCACCTCGTCCGGTCGCCGCCACACCGTCGGCAGCAACGCTGCCGCCGCCCCTGGCGTCGTCTGGCGGGGAGCCGACGTCGCACCAGCACGTCCTGCCGCCGCGTGTCATCCCGCGGCACCTGCACGGCGCGAGCGCACTGCCGGAGGCGTGGCTGCGGGCGGCGTCATTGCGACCGGGGTGCCCGCTGGTGGTCGTCAGTTCCGCCGACGGCGGGGTGGGCCGCTCGACGCTGACCGCTGCGCTCGGTGCGGTTCTGGCGCTGGCGTGCCCGAACCCGCCGTTGGCGGTGGAGGCGACCGGCCGGGCCTGGGGCGGGCTGATCCACCGGGTGCCGAGACGCAGTGAAGCGAGCATCTGGGACGCCTACACCGCAGTCCACGCCGAGGCGCCGTTGTCGACGTCCACGGTGGACGCCTGGATGCACCTCGGCACGACCGGCCTGCACACGCTCATCGCCGAGGTCCACCGCACCGGAACCCGGCGACCGCCGGTGTTTCTGGAGGCGATGCGGGTCGTCGGCGCGCTGCGCACGCGGTACCCGCTCGCGGTGCTCGACGTTCCGGTCGCCGACGTGCGCGGCGTGTGGGAACTGCTCGCCGACGCCGCGTGTCCGCTGCTAGTCGCCAGGGCGAGCACCGACGGCGTGCAGCACACGATGCGGCTGCTGGCCCAGTTGTGCGCCGGCGGTCTCGCCGCTGTCGCCGATCGGGCCGTCGTGGCGGTGTCCGCGGCGGCGCCGTCGCCGCCGCGCGAGGTCCGCGCAGCCGTCCGGCAACTCGCCGGGCAGGCCGGCGCTGTGGTCACGGTGCCGTTCGACGCGCACCTGGCCCGACCGGAGCCGACCGATCCAGCCCGGCTGCGCAAGCCGACCCGGCTGGCCCTCGTCGAACTGGCCGCCGCGGTGCTGGCGCGCTGCCCGGCCGACCCCGACCTCGCCGCGGTCCTCGCCGACGGCGCGGATCACCCGCACGACACCGCACCACGACCGGATGGGAGGGCGAACTGATGTTGCAGCACGTGGGGGCGTGGCTGGCCGCGAAGCTGGCCACGTACGGCGGTACCTATCTCCTCGCGCCGACGCCGACACCGAGCGGCGGCGGCGGGGACGGAACCTTCGACTGGAACAAAATCAAGCCGGACCCGACGGCGGTGCCGAAGAGCGACCTGTTTTACACCCTGATCAACGGCGCGTTGTTCCTCGGTGTCGCAGCGGCCGTCACCGGACTGGCCGGCGGGGCGATTGCGTTTGGTATCGGCCCGATCTTCGGCGCGCACATCGTCAGTGATAGAGGCAAGTCGATGATGTGGAAGGCGTCGCTGGTGGCGATCATCATCGGCTCGCCGGTCGCCATTATCAGCTTCTTCATGAAGCAGTAGGCGCAGACGCATGGGCGACTACAAGTCTGCGTTCGAGCCGGGACCGCGGCCGGGTCGCGGCGTGACCTGGCTGCTGGCGGTGCTGCTGCTGTTCGGCGGCGGGCTGGCCGTCGACCGGTGGCTGCTGCCGCACCCCGTGCCGGCGGCGGCACCGTCCTCGTCGGTCCACGCGCCGCTGTCCGCGTCCCGGTGGTCGGCGACGACCCGTGGGGCGGGTGACGCGGCGGCGTGGCTGGAGAGTCGGCTTGCCGCCACGGCCGCCCTGCCCGCCGGTGAGCGGCGGGAGCAAGTCGCCGGACTGCTGGCTGCCGACGCGACACCGGGCCTGCTGGACCGGCTTGTGGTCGCCGGGGACGAACCGGCCGGAGGCATCCGGCAGACCGTCGTCGCCCGCATCTGGGCAGACCGGGCCAACGACCCGGCACAGCTGCCGATCGGTACCCGGGTCCGGGTGCAGTCCTACGGCTTGGCGCTGCTCGGCTCGGCCGGCGACGGCGTGAGCGCACCGACGGCCTCGTTGACCGGTGGGTGGGCGGTGCATGACCTCACCGTGCAGTTGACCTCCGACGGGTGGCGGCTCGCCGAGGTTCAGCCACCGGTGCCGGCACCTGGGCCGAACCTGCGCGGCGCCAGCCCGGACGGCGCCGCCCGCGACATGAGCCTGCTGACCAGGGTCCTCGGCCCGGACTCGTGGGCGCCGGAGACACAGCCATGATGTACCGATCTCGATGCCGGCCCGCAGCGGTCGTGGCGTTCACCGTCCCGATGATGGCGATGACCGTCCCATTGACGTTCAAGCCGGGCAAGCCCGTTCCCGCCGATTGCACCAACGGTGACCGGCACGCGCCGTCCGGCGCACCCCCGCCCATGCCGCCGAAGTATCCGGCGCACACCGGCGAGGGGCGGCGGGCCAGGCCGCCGCACCGCCCGCGTCGCCTGACCAGCACCGCCAAACCGGTGCGGCCGGTTTCCGGACCGCCCCAGCGTCGGACGTGGCGATGGGTGCGGCTCGGGCTGCTGGCGACCGTGCTGGCGTTCGCAACCGCCATCGCCACGGGGACCGGTCCGGCTCTGGCCGACCCGAGCTCACCGCCGCCCTCACCGACGCCAAGCCCGACGGCGCCCGTCGACAACCCAGCGTGCGGCGGAACGGTCCCGGACGACCAGCAGCGCTGGTGCGTGCGTTGGGCCAGGTACACCGCGACACCACCAGAGGGTGCACCGTCGCATTGGGTCACCGCCTGCGAGCAATCGCTGACCACCGACGAGCAGGCCCCGTGCATCGGCGTCGCCCTGACCCTCGACGACCGCCTGAAAGACGGCACCCCGACCGTACTATCCGACGTCCCGGTCGGGACGAACTCGGCACCGGAACTGGTGCGCTGCCAGCTGTTCGGCGACCGCGCGACCGCCGAGCCCGACAAGGCCGACCGGTGGAACTGGAAACGCGACCGGTGCAAGGTGATGGCCCGCACTCTGTCCTTCACCCTCCGTCCGCCGGCCTCGGCGAACCCACCGGTGACCACCCCATCGGACCCACCGGCCAGCGAATGCGGCACCACGGACGTCAGCTGCCACATCACCAAAGGCATCAAAGACGCCATCGCGGGCGGTGTGCGTACCGGCATACAGGGACTGACCGACGTCGCGGTCCAGTCGATGGCCTGGGGTCTCGGCGAACTCGCCAAGTGGATCTTCGACGAGTCCGGGCCGAGCACGCCGGACGAGAGCTTCTTCTTCGTCTACAACAACGCCGCCGGCCTGCTGCTCGTCTTCGTCCTGGTCCTGTTCATCATCTCCGTGATCATCAACGGCCTGCGGGTGCGCGGGCCGACCCCGCTCGCCTCCCTCGGCGGCCTGGTCCGCGCACTGCTGGGCATCACGTTCGCCGGTGGGCTCGCCTTCGTCATCACGCAGGCGTGGGACGAGGCGACGGCCGCGCTGATCGACCGCAACTCGGTCACCACCTGGAACCCGGCGCAGTGGGTCCAGGCAGTCACTGCCCTGTCCGGCGGCGTCGGGACCACCCTCGTCGCATTGATCATCTCGCTGTTCAGCCTGATCGGGCTGCTGCTCGTCGGCATCATGCTGCTGTTCCGCGGCCTGCTGGCGACCGGAGCCGCGCTGTACGGCGCGATGGCCATGGCCGGGCAGGTATCCGAGGAGACCCAGCACTGGGGCCGTCGCTGGTTCTGGACAGTCAACGCGCTCGCCTCAAGCAAATTCTTCATGGCGATGCTGTGGATCTACGGCACCCGAGGCGCGTACCAGAGCGACCTGTTCACCGCCCTCAAAGCCATGTTGATCATCTGGATGATGGTGATGGCGCCGTGGGTGTTGCTGCGGCTCACCTCCATCTTCGACGGTTACGTCAGCGACATCAACGCCCGTGGCGTCCTCGCCGCAGCGGCCTCCGGCATCGGCAGCGCCGTCGGGCAAGCCGCCCACCCCGGCGGAGGTGGCGGCGGCGGGCAGGGCGGGCCCGGTGATCAGGCGGCCGGGTTGATGAACACCAACGTCGCGGACATGGCCACGTCCCCTGCACGCCAGGCAGGACAGGAAGCCGGTCAAGCGACCGGGCTCACGCCAGGAGCGCAGCAGCAGGCGGCCGACGCGGTCAGCACCGGCGGCGACCAGGGCAAGGTCGGCGACCCGTCCTCCGCTGGCGGCCCGGCGGACGGCTCCACCGACAGCAGCGGCGGCAGCGGCGAGGGCGGCGGGCAGAGCACGGCGAACGGCCCCGCGGACCGGCCGAACGCGGCCGAGGCCGACGGTACGCAGGGCGGTGTTCAGCATGCCCGCCACGATCTTGGCACCGGCCAGGTCACTGCCCCCGGCGACGCGACCGGCGCGGCCGGGGCACCGGCAACCGATCCGACCGGGATGCAGAACCCGGGCGGCAGCGCCACGGACGGCGGCACCGCAACCGGCGCGGACGGCGCGCAGCCGGGCGGGCAGAGCGCCAGCGGCGAGCACGGCAGCGGCGAGCACGGCAGCGGCGAGCACGGCAGCGGCGCCGAGACCGGTCCAGGGTCCGGCGCCCCCGGTGCGGAGCCCGGACCGCCGAACGGCACCGGCTCGGACGCCAGCGGCAGCACCAGCAACGACGGGGGCGGCGCAGCGCCGTCAGGTGCCGGCCCGCCAAGCGGGTCCACACCCGGCCCGTCCGACGGTGCCGACGGACCGCCGGCTGGCGGGAGCGGGCCGCCGAGCTCCAGCGGCGGTGGCGGTGGCGGTGGCGGTGGCGGCAGCGGTGGAAGTCCGGCCGGTGGCGCTGCGGCGGGCGCCGCGGACGTTCCGATCGTGCCGGTGTGACAGCTCGACCCGTATGGACGACTCGACGAGGGGTTGACCGATGACGCAGTTCCAGTTCCCCCCGCGCTCCACGCGCGGTGCGGTGATGGGGTTCACCTGGTCCCAGATCGTCACGGTGGCGTCCGGGGTGATCTCTGCCGTGGTCGCCGCCAACCTGATCACGGCCGGGCGTCCCTGGGCGGGCGGCGGAGTGCTGCTCGCGGCGGTGCTGCTCATCACGCTCGGGCTGCTGCGGCTACGTGGGCGGCGCATCACCGAGTGGATTCCGGTGGTCCTCGGGGCGCTCGTGCAGCGGGCCGGGCGCCAGGACCGCTACCGGGGCCAGGTGTTCGCGCCCAACAGCGTGGCCGAGCACCTGGACTTGCCCGGCCCGGCGGCCGGGTACCGGTGGCTGCCGGCCGTCGCCGCTGACGGCACCACGGAGGTGGGGCTGCTGCTGCACCGGCGGGAGCGGACCGTGACCGCCGCGCTGAGCTGCACCGGCGCCAACTTCATCCTGGCCGACACGTCGGTGCAGGCCCAGCGGCTCGTCGACTGGGCGCAGGTGCTGAACATCCTGGGTACCGAGTACGGGGACACCGGTCTGGTGCGCTGGGCGCTGACGACGCGGGCGGTGCCTGATACCGGTAACCGGGCCCAGCGGTATCTGACGGACCGGGCCGTTGACACCGGCAGCCTCGCCTACGCGTCGCTGGCCGAGTTGACCGCGGCGGCAGCGCCGAGCGCGCAGCGGCACGAGACGTACCTGAGCGTCGTGTTCGATGTGGCGCGGCTGTCTGCGGAGATCGCCGACGCCGGCGGGACCGACGCCGCCGTCGCTGCGGTCGTCCTGGACCGGCTCGCCGGGATCGAGGCGACCGTCACCGAGGCCGGGGTGACGACGAGCGGGTGGCTGACCCCGCGCGGCTATGCCGCCGTCATCCGCACCCAGTTCGACCCGGCCGATCAGGAGTCAGTCGACTTGCGCGGCGGGACCGGTGCGCCGAGCGGGGTGGCACCGCGCCTGGCCGGGCCGGCAGCGGCGGAGACGGTCGGCTGGTCGACATACCGGCACGACTCCGGGGTGTCGCGCACGCTGTGGGTTGCCGACATGCCGCGGCAGCTGGTCGCGGCGACGTGGCTGACCCCGTTGTATACGCGGGCCACCGGCCGGCGGACCGTCACCCTGCTCGCCCAGCCGATCCCTGCGGCCCTGGCCAACTTGGCGGCCCGCCGCGAGCAGGTCGCCCGCGCCGGCGACGAGGTCACCAAACGGCGGCTGCGGCTGGTGCGCACGGCCCGCGAGGACGCCGAGGCCCGCTCGGTGGCCCAGATCGACCGGGAGCAGGCGCACGGGCACACCCGCTACCGGTACGCGCTGCTGGTGACCGTCACCGCCGACACGGTCGAAGCGCTCGACCGTGACGTGCGGGCGGTCAAACGGGTCCTGTCGCGGGCCGGATGCGAAGCAACGACATTGTTCGGTGAGCAGGACCAGGCGTTCGTGGCGGCGGCGCTGCCGCTGGCGCGTGGGCTCGCCCCGATCCGCGGCTGGTGGTCGGCATGACCCGCCGCCCCGCCCTGCGTCCGGCCCGGCCGAAGCTGCGCCGTGAGGGCGCCTTCGCCGACCAGCTCACCGACGCCGCAGCGGCCCGTGACCTGCACCGCGCCGAACAGGCAGTGCAGCGCGAGCGAGTCGCCGTCGAGCGGGAGACGGCCCGGCTGACCGGCCCGCCGCAGGTCGACCGGCGCGGCGCTCACGGCCGCGCGGCCGGCCGGGTCGCGTGGCCGCTGCGACTGCCGCCGCTGGTCACCACCTCCGCGCAGTTGTGCTCCGTGTATCCATTCGTGACCGATCCGGGTCTGCCGGTCGACGGGCCGCTGGTCGGGCTGGAGGTCTATTCGAGGGCGGCGTTCACGTTCTCGGTGCACGAGCTGTACCGGGCGAAGCTGCTGACCGCGCCGAACGTCGTAGTCACCGGCGAGATCGGCACCGCGAAGTCGTCGCTGCTCAAATGCCTGGCGTTCCGCGGCATCCCGTTCGGGACCAGGTTCTACGTCACCGACGTGAAGGGCGAGTACGACGGGCTCGCCGAAGCGGCCGGGATCCGGCCGGTGCGGATCGGCCCTGGCCTCGGGGTCGTGATGAATCCGCTGGCCGGCATTCGCCGCGACCCTGCCCTGCCGTTCGAGCAGTGGCGGCAGCCGCAGCGGGCCCGGCGCCTGCTGCTGCTGGAAGGGCTGCTGGAGATCCAGCTCGGCGGGCCGCTCGCCGAGGCCGAACGCTCCCTCGTCGAGTACGCCGTCGACGCGGTCGCCGACCCGGCCGCTGGTGACGAGCGGCAGGCGACGCCGACGCTGTCGACGGTCCTGGCGGCGATGGGCCAGCCGGAGCGGTGGTCGCACCGCCTCGACCGGCTCAACTACCCCCTGGCCATGTTCGTCGAGGACTCCCGCCGGGTCCGGCTCGCGCTGGAGCGGCTGGTGTCCGGTGCGCTGGGCGGCATCTTCGACGGCCCGGCCGACGCCAGCGCGAAGCTCGACTTCGACGTCGCCGGTGCGGTGCTGGACCTGCGGGCGATCCGCGCGTCGGACCAGATGACCGCGATGGCGATGACCTGCGCTCAGTCGTGGCTGGAAGCCGAGCTGTCACGTCCCGACGCCCCGCCGAGGGTCTGCTTCTACGATGAATTTGCCCTGATCGCGAGGCACTTGCCGCTCATCCGCAGGATGAGAGAACAACTCAAGCTCGCCCGCGCGTTGGGCATCGCGAACGTTCTGGCTTTCCACAGATTCTCCGACCTGGCCGCGTCAGGTTCCGCGGACTCCGAGCAGGTGCGGATCGCCCGCGGCCTGATCGAGGACTCCGGGGTACGGATCTCCTACCGGCAGGCGACCGGTTCGGTGGATCAGGCCCGGGAGTTCCTCGCCACCACGGACGTCGAGACGGACCTGCTGCGCTATCTGCGCCAGGGCGTCGGGTTGTGGAAGGTCGGCACCCGCTCCTACGTGGTGAAGCACCAGCTGTCGACGGTCGAGACGCGGATGGTGCACACCGACAGCCGGATGGAGCACGTACCCGGCGTCGACGACCTCACCGACGCGGAGTACGAGGCGCGGATCGAGACCGCCGCCACCGGCACCCGGCCCAGCGACGCTCCGGATAACACACCTGGCACCGCACGGGGCGCCGCAGGGGTCGACGGCGCCGTCGTCGGCGCGACACCGCCCCCGGCGGGTGAGCGGGCATGAACCGGCCGCCGCTGTCCTCACCCGGGCATCATCTGCCGCAGCGCGGATGGACCCGCGCCGACATCTGGGTCCGGTTGGGGCTGCTCGGTGCGCTGGTCGTCGTCGTGCCGACCGCCGTGTGGACCCTGTGGCTGGCCGGGCAGGTCGGCGGCGTCCTCACCCACGCCGCGTGGCCGGACAGCGGACCGGGCGACGCGCCCGGCATCGCCGTGCGGCTCCCCGACGACCTCGCCGACCCGGCCGCTGCCTGGCCTGCCGACGCGACAGCCGACGCCGTACCGGCGTGGCTGTTCTACCCGCTGTGGCTCGTGCTGTTCGTTGCGCACCTCGCCGCAGTCGCGGCGCCGGTGCTGCGGGTGGCGCGCTCGCGGGTGCGACGCAAAGGCTTCGCCCGCCGCCCCGACGTGGACGCCCTGCTCTCCGGCGACGCGGTCCGCGCCCGCGTCGACGTGCTGCGCCCCGGGCTGACCGTCACCGACCGCGACGACCCGGACGAGGTGGCGGCGAAGACAGCCCGCCGCGCCGATCCGCTCGAAGTCGCCCGGCTCCTCGGGTTCGACCCGATCTCCGGCGCCCCGCGGTACCTCGCCAACGAATACAACCTCCTGGCTGCGGCGGTGGCGCGGTTCGGGTCGAAGACGACCCGGTACGCCATCCCCCGCGTGATCGACGCCCGCGGCGCCGTGATCTCCACCTCGACCCGCCTGGACATCGCCGACGTCACCTACACCCACCGGTCCCGGCTCGGGCCTACCTGGATCTTCGAGCCGCAGGGCGTCGTGCCGGGCGTGCCGCGGCTGCGCTGGTCACCGGTGCACGGCGCCGAGGACCTGACCGTGGCGATGCTGCGCGCGACCGCGCTCGCCGCCGGAGCCGGCCTGAACGAGTCGGTGGAGAACGGCGAATACTTCCGCCAGCAGGCCGCCATGATCATCCGAGCGCAGTTGCACGCCGCCGCGCTCGACGGACGGGCCACGATGGTCGACGTCCTGCGCTGGAGCCAGAATCCCGGCGATCGGCGGCCGGAGCAGATCCTGCGCCACCACGGCGTGCCGATCTGGGCCGACCGGCTCACTCTGCACCGGGAGACCGCCGGCCGGGCGCGCGACACCATCCAGACCGTCGTGTCCGGTGCGCTGGATGCGATCAGTGACCCGCGGGTCCTCGCCGCGGTGTCCCCTCCCCGCGGCGAGGAGTTCAAGCCCGCCGAGTGGCTGGCCGAAGGCGGGACGCTGTATCTGGTCGGCACCCGCGACGCGCAGACCACCGTGGCGCCGCTGCTCACCGCGATCAGCGAAGACCTGCTCTTCCGTGCCCGCCAGCAGGCGTTCCTGGCCCCGGGCGGCCGGGTCGAGCCGGCGTTGTACTTCGTCGGCGACGAGATCAGCAACATCGCCCCGCTGCCGTCCCTGCCATCGCTGATGACCGAAGGCGGCGGATCGGGAATCGTCGTCGACGTCTTCACGCAGAACGTCCACCAGCTGCGGGAACGATGGGGTGACAAGGGCGGCGCCGCGATCGACGCGTCCGCCAACTGCCGCCTGTATATCGGCGGTTCGTCGGACGTGCCTGGGCTGCGGGACGCGCAATCGCTGTCCGGGCAGGTCCGCGAGGTCGTCTCGGGGCACAGCTGGGGCCACGGCCGTGCCTCGGTGAACGAGAACGTCCGCCGCGAGAACCTGTTCGACCTCGGCGAGCTGCGCACCCTGCCGACCGGCCGGGCGATCGCCCTCATCGGCAACCTGGCCCCGATCGAACTGCAGGTACCGGCGTGGTGGGAACGGCCCGACGCCGCCGAGCTCAAAGCCGGGCAGGCCGCCTTCCGGCGGCTGCTCGCCGGCGGCAAGGGCGGTGCGCCATGACCGACCGGTTCGCCTTCCAGCTGCCCGACGACGCACCGCCCGACCTTGAGGCCGTCAAGCTGCTCGGCGCCGGCCTCGACGACCTGCGGGCCGCGGTCGCCGACCTCGCCACCGACGTCGCCGACCTCCAAGAACGCGCGGCGAACGGCGCAGCCCCGCCACCGGCGGCCGTGCCGGGCTCGTTGTCGTGGGCCGATCTGGACCGGCCGGCCGCCTCGACGCTATGGGTATGGCTGATCCGCTGGATGCAGTGGCTGATTCGCCGCTACCCGGTCATGCAGGACATCCCCGCCTGCTGGGCCCGGCACCCCGCGCTGGTCGAGGAACTCACGGCGCTGGCCGCCGCGTGGCACGCGGCATATGCGCCGAACAGCCAGCCGCAGGAGCCGCTGCGCTGGCATGAGGCGTTTGCCCGCGCTCGGGTGCGGCTGCGCGAGTGGGACGACCACACCCGATGCCGGCACACCGGCCACACCCCGCTCAGTAACGAGTACGGATGGCCGTCCGACTGGCGTGACGACGCACTGGAGGCCGTCGACGCGGACCTGGCTGGGCGCCGCGTCCCCGAACGCACTGGTGGTGAGCCGACATGAGCAGTCCCGCGCCCATCGCGTCCCGCGCCGACTGGGACGACGTCATCGACGCGATCCAGGAGACCAGCCAGGACATCCGAGACCTCCGCGACGAGATCGCGGACCGCCGTGCCGAACGAGAAGGAGACGACACCGTGACCGACCCCGACCGCGCGGACCTGGACGAAGTCCTCGAGCGGGAACGCCTCGACCGCCTCGACTACGAGACCGACGGCCGTCTCGACGGCGACTACGACCCCGACCCCGACCCCCGCGACTATGACCTGGACGACTGATGACGCTCACCATTACGCCTCCCGCACCGGCCACCTCACCCGACCCCGACGACGAGACCGGCCGGTACGCAGCCGTCCTGGACCAGGTGGACGCGACCATGAACAGCGCCTTGCAGGCCGCACGGGCCGCCTACCACGTCCCGCGCGCCCAGCGGGAGCGGGTGCTCGCCGACCTGCACACCCGCGTCCGCAGCATGGGGCTGCTGCTCAACGAAGCGCTGGGTGGGTGGCCGCCACCCCCGGCCGCCGACGAGGCGCCGTGACCGGCACCGCCCAGCGCCTGCGCGCGGCCGTCAGCCTCATCGTGCTGGCGGTCGCCGTCGCCGCCTGCGCCACGTCTCCGACCCCACCGGCACCGACCGGATCGGTCACGGCACCGGCTGTCTCGGCGGGCAGCGCCCAGCCCGACGACCACGACCACGACCACGACGGCGTCGGGCCGACACAGCCGCCGTCGACCGGCGACCTCGCAGCGGCCCACAACGCCGGGCAGGCGTTCGTCACGGCATGGGCCCGGCCCGACCTACCGGCCAGCGACTGGCACGCCACCGTCGCACCGCTCGCCGTACCGGCCTACGCCAACAAGCTGTCCACAGTAGACCCGAGCAGGGTTCCGGCGACCCGGGTGACCGGACCCGCGGTGACCGTGTCGGCCACGGCGAGTGCGGTCCTGCTAGACGTACCGACGGACGCAGGCACGGTCCGGGTCAGCGTCGTTCTGCAGGACCGACGGTGGCTGGTCGACGACCTGGCAATCAACCGGTCGGCGGCACCGCGATGAAGCGCGCCGCGATCGTCCTGGCCGTGGTCTTCGTGCTGTGTCTGAGCTGCTGTGTCGGGGCGGCCATGGTCCTGGACGGGCCAGCCGGTGCGTGCGCCCCGCCCGCCCTGAGTTCCGGTGCGCCGGTCGTGGTCCGCACCGCAGGGTTGCAGCCAGTCGGGCCGTGGCGGGTCGACCCGCACCTGCACAACGCGGCCATCATCGTCGGCGTTGGGCAGCGACTCCAGGTTCCGCCGCGCGGCTGGGTGATCGCCGTCGCCACCGCGATGCAGGAGAGCTCGCTGACGAACCTCGACCACGGCGACCGCGACAGCCTCGGGCTGTTCCAGCAACGCCCGAGCCAGGGGTGGGGCAGCCGGGAACAGATCCTCGACCCGGTCTACGCCTCGACGAAGTTCTACGAACGGCTGCTCAAGGTGTCCGGCTGGGAACGGATGGACCTGACAGACGCCGCCCAGGCCGTGCAGCGCTCCGCCACCCCCGGCGCCTACGCCAAGCACGAGACCTACGCCGAGCAGATCGTGGCCCAGGTGACCGGCGTCGCGTCGATCACCGACCTGCCCGGCGCGTCACTGGTCAACTGCACCGGCGCCGGACCCGTGTCTGCCGGTGGCTGGACCAGGCCGGTACCCGGAAAGATCGTCTCCCCGTACGGCCAGCGCGGCACAGAGAAGCACGCCGGCGTGGACCTCCAGGCCAACCGGTATGACGTGATCGTGGCGGCGGCGGCCGGCACTGTCGTGCATGTCACCTGCGACCAGTCGACCGGCAATTGCGACATCGACGGCAGCCCACAGAAGAAGGGCTGCGGCTGGTACGTCGATATCAGCCACGGCAACGGCATCGCCACCCGCTACTGCCACATGGTCCGAAAGCCCGACGTCGTCGACGGCCAAGCCGTGACCGCCGGCCAGCCGATCGGCGTCGTCGGCACATCCGGCAGATCTTCAGGCCCGCACCTGCATTTCGAGATCCACAAGGGTGTCGTGTGCGGCCCGGTCCGATGCGGTCTCGACAAGGACAACTCCATCGACCCCGCCGTCTTCATGCGAGACAACGGCGCACCCCTAGGACCGCAGCCATGATCACACTCCGAGCCGCCGCGCCTGCTCTCGCCGCTCTGCCCGCTCCTACAACGGCGGTACGTCCAACAGCTCCAGTATCGCACAACGCGGCCGGGCGGCTCGGGTTCGGCGCGGTCGTCGCGATGTCCGTCGGGGCGCTGCTCGGCCCCGGCGTCCTCGTGCTGCCCGCCCTCGCAGCGGCAACAGCCGGCCCGGCGTCGCTGGCCGCGTGGGCGGTGCTGCTGGTCGCGTCTGTCCCGATCGCGGCCACGTTCACCGCGTTGGCCGTGCGGTATCCGCAGGCTGGCGGGGTCGCCGGCATCGTGGCACGCGCGTTCGGTGAACGCGCTGGTGCCGTCGTCGGCTGGTGGTTCTTCGTGGCCGTGCCGGTGGTGGCCACGACGAGCGCGTTGATAGGCGGTCAGTACCTCGCCGCCGTCATGGGTGCCGGGCGGCTCACCGCGTACGCGGTCGCCGTCGCGATCCTGGTCCTGGTGTTCGCCGCCAACGCCGGCGGCGTGCACCTGTCCGGGCGGGTGCAGCTCGGGCTCGTTGCCGCCCTCGCCGGTCTGCTGCTGGTCGTGATCGTGACGGCGGCGCCGCACGTCGACCTGGACAACTTCGTGCCGTTCATGCCGCGCGACGCGTGGTCTGTCGGCCAGGCGGTGGCGCTGCTGTTCGTCGCAGTCGCTGGTTGGGAAGCGTGCAGCACCCTCACACCCGTCGTGGACCGGCCCCGGCGGACCCTGCCCCGGGTCGCCGCCGTGACCATCGCCGTACTCACGGTGCTCTACCTCGGGCTGGCCGCTGCGACCGTCGGTGTGCTCGGCCCGGACGCCGCCTCCACCGACGCGCCGCTGCTCGCCGTCGTCACGGTTGGCCTCGGCCCGGCCGCGGGCGGGCTCGTCGCCGTGGTCGCATTGCTGCTGACCGCTGGCGCGGCCAACGTCTACGTCGCCGGCGCGGCCCACGCCGGCGCCGCGCTGGCCGAATCGGGGCATCTCCCGGCGTGGATCGGCCGGCGCAGCGGCGGTGAACCGCGCCGCAGCCTCGCCGTACAGGCCGCGGCGACCGCTGCTGTCACTGCGGTGTGTTGCAGCGTCGGTGCCGGCACCGGCCCGCTGCTGCGGGTGGTGTCGGTGCTGCTCGCCGCGGTCGCCGTCGCCGGTGTGGCCGCCGGTGTGATGCTCCTGCGCGGCCGGGCGTTCATCGTCGCCGTGGCAGCGACAGCCGTCACCGTGGCCGTGCTCGCCGCAGCCGGCCCGGCCGTGCTGGCTCCGGCCGTCGTCACCGGTGCGGCGCTGCTGTGGACCTGCCTGCCGGCCCGCGCCGCTCCGGCGCGACTGGTCCGGACAGCCGGCAGCCGGGAGCCGTCCGCCGCCGTGGTGGCAGCGCCGACGCGAGCGTCCCCGGCGTCGCCGCGGCCCGCCCGGCGCAGGCGACGCCGCCGACGCAAACGCCGAGTCAAGTCCGGCCGCCGCTGACCGCGCTCCGCCGTTTCCCAAGACGAGAGGGGTACCGCGTTGCACCGCATCGCCGGGTGGGTCGACCCCACCATGCATGAACGGCTGGCCCTGCCCACCCTGCAGACGATCGCCGACGCGATGTCCGCGGAGGCAGGCGCCGACACCGCCACCTGGACGAGCGGCGATGCCGCGCTGGCGCGCACAGCTGCCGTGCAGCCCACCGCTGCACCGGCGGTAGCGACCCACGGCGGGGTCACCGTCGTCGCCGACGCCGCGCTCACCAACACCGACGAACTACGCCGGCACCTCACCCGGTACGGCGCGGTGTTCCGCACCCGTGCCGATGAGGAGGTCGTCCTGCACGCCTTCCTGCGGTGGGGCGGCAAAGCGGTCGCCCGGCTCGACGGCGCGTTCGCCGTCGCTGCCTACGACGTGCGCACACGTCGTCTGTTCCTGGCCCGGGACCGGTTCGGCGTCAAACCGCTGCACCACGCCCTGCTTCCTGGCGGGGGTCTGGTGTTCGCCTCGACGGTGCGCGGCGTGCTCGCCCATCCACGCGTCACGGCGCAGGTCGGCCCGGAAGGTCTCGCCGATCTGCTCCTGACCCCTACTTGGCATGTGCCCGGCCGCACGGTCCTGGACGGCGTCGACGAACTCGCGCCCGGTCACCGTGCCTGGATGGACGGCCGCCATCTCTCGGTGGAGCGGTGGTGGCAGCTGCAACCTCGCCGTCACGGCCAGGACGACCCGGCGACGATCCGCACCGTATTCCGGTTGCTCGCCGAACAGACCGCCGGGCACGCCCGCGGGCACCACAACGTCGTCGTTGCCACCGGCGGCGGCGTTGACTCCGCCGCACTCGCCGCACTCACAGCAGGCGCCGACCGGGCCGAGGTCTGCACCGCGACGCTGCTCCTGCGCGTGCCTGAGCCACGCACCGGTGACAGCGGTGCGGGTCGCCCGGCCCGCGACGTGGCGGCGTATCTCGACCTCGCGCACGTCGACATCGTCGCCGGCACCGGGCACCTGCTGGACACCGAACCAGTCACCCGCGCCGCGCTCGACCGGCCTGCACCCGGAGCCGACACCATCGGTCAGCACCGGTACCTGCGCCAACTCGCCGCCCGCACGGACGCAGCGCCCGTCGTGCTGACCGGTACCGGCGCCGACGAGACGTTCGCCGACGGCACAAGCGCCGACGCCGGCCTCCGGTCCGGGCCGGCGGACGGCTTCGACCTCGACCGGCTCCTGCGCGCAGACGTCGCCGCAGTGCTGCACCCCGATCGGCATCGGGCCCAGCGGCTCGCCTCCGCGAACGCCGGCCTGCCCGACCTGAGCCACCTCCCGCCCGCCGACCAGCGCCGCCAGCGCGAGGTGCTACTGGCACTGGGCCACCTGCTGCCGGCCCGGCTCGGCCAGCTCGATCGGCTCGCCGCGGTCACCGGCGTCGACCTCCGTCATCCGTATCTGGAACACCACATGGTCGCCTACGCGTTGGCGCTGCCGGCGAGCACGGCCTGCCTCGGCGGCCACCACAAAGGCGTGCTGCGGCACGCGGTCGCGGACCTGCTGCCGGACAAGACCACCTGGGGCTCCGGTACCGGCTGGCCCAGCGGCGACCAGCTGCCGCAATGGCGCTCCAACCGGCGGCTCAGCCTCGCCGAGCAGAGCACCGACCCCGCCAGCGCACTGCACCCGCTGCTCGACCCACGGGCCGTGGCTGGGCTGCTCGCCCGCACCGATCCCGCGGCTGAGCGCGCCATCGCGTACCTCGTCGACCTCGACGCTTGGCTCCGGGGCGTCCGGGTCGTGTTCACCTGATCCGACGCCAGCGGTCCACCGGTCCAATCCGAGACCACGGAGCCGAAACTTCGACAAGGGAGACCCATGCGGGTGCTGCTACTCGTGTCAGCGTTCAACGGCCTGAGCCAGCGCACGTGGTGCGCGCTACGCGCTGCCGGACATCACGTCGACGTCGAGCTCGCCGTCGACGAGGCGACCATGTTCGGCGCCGCCAACCTCGCGCAGCCCGACCTCATCCTCTGCCCGTATCTGAAGGACCGGGTGCCCGCCGCGGTCTGGTCGCGGTGGACCACGATCATCATCCATCCCGGGCCGGTCGGTGACCGCGGGCCGAGTTCCCTGGACTGGGCGATCACCGACGCCGCCCCCACCTGGGGCGTCACCGCGCTGCAGGCCGTCGACGAGATGGACGCAGGCCCCGTGTGGGCCACGCGCACCTTCCCCATGCCCAGCGAACCAACCCGCAAGAGCACTCTCTACAACGGCGTCGTCGCCGACGCCGCCCTGGAGTGCATCGGCGAAGTCCTCGACAAGGCCGGCGACCCGCTCTTCACGCCGACACCCCTGGCCGTCGCACCACGGGCCGTGCCCGGCACCACCCTGCGGCCGTTGATGCGCCAGCACGACCGCACGATCGATTGGCGACAACCCGCAGCCGACATCGTCCGGCGCATCCACGCCGCCGACGGCAGTCCTGGCGTGCGCACCGACCTCGCCGGGCACACCGTGCAGCTGTTCGACGCATCGGTGGCGGCGCGACCGGTTGCTGGGCACCCGGGCCAGATCATCGCCCACGACGACGACGCGGTGCTCATCGCGGCCGGCGGCGGTACCGGCGTGTGGATCGGGCACGCCAAGTGGGTGGACGCCAGCGGAACGCCCGGCATCAAACTGCCCGCAGCGGACGTGCTGCACGACGCACTCCGCGGCGTGCCACGGCAGCCGGGACCGGCACGCATCACCTACCGGCGGCACGGCAGCCACATCGGCGAGGTGGCCTTCGACATCTACAACGGCGCAATGAATGTGCCCTGGTCACGGCGATTGGCCACCGCACTGCGCCGGGCGCTCGCCCAGGACACCCGAGTGCTCATCATCAGCGGCGGCCTCGACGCGTTCTGCCACGGCATCGACCTTAACGCCATCCACGCCTCCGACGACCCGGCCGCCGCCGCGTGGGCGAGCATCCGGGCGATCAATGCGGTGTGCCGCGTCATCACCGCCGACACCAGCCACACCATCATCGCCGCGATCACCGGCCCGGCCGGAGCGGGCGGCGTCATGCTGCCCCTCGGCGCGGACGTCGTCGTCGCCCGCAGCGGCGTCACGCTCAACGCGCACTACGACATCGGCCTTGCCGGGTCCGAGCTGCACACCGTCACCCTGCCGGCCCGTGTCGGCATCGGCGCCGCCCGCCGCCTGCTCACCGAGCACCTTCCCGTCGACGCCGACCAGGCCGCCGCGCTCGGGCTGGTCGACGCCGTCGGGCCGCGTGATCCACACCAGTTCCATGCCTGGCTGCTCGAACTCGCCGACCAGCACACCAAGCGGCGCCCGGGCAGCGGCGGGACGGCAGCGCACGGCATCGCCGGTCCTGCCGGCGATCCGGCCGCCCGGCCGCTGGCGTACTGGGAGACCGGCGAACTCGCCCGCATGGCGTTGGACATCTTCGACGACCGCCAAGGCTTCGCTGCGCGGCGGGACGCGTTCGTCAACAAACGCCGCGCGGACCGCACACCCGCCTGGCTCGCCACCCACCGCCTCGATCGGCCGCACCGATGACTTCACGCTCGGCAGCCAAGCAGAAACAGCGGGCCCGGCACCGCCGGGCGGCGGCTGGACGCAAGCGCGCCGTTCACCTGCCCAGCGGCAGCCGCCCCGCAGCCCCGCTGGGCGCCCCGCAGGCCGCTACCCCGCAGCCCGCATTCCACCGCCGCACTCGACCGATCGCGCCCCGACGCGCTATCGGCCTCGCGGCCGCGGGACTCGGTGGCATCGCGGTGGCCGTGCAGTCCCGCATCAACGGCGCGCTGGCCGGCCAGCTGCACCACCCGGGCGCCGCCGCGGTGCTGTCGTTCTGCACCGGCCTGCTGTTGCTGCTGGTGGTCGTCGCGGCAACCCGCCGCGGCCGGCAGGGTCTGGCAGGGGTCCGGGATGCTGTGCGAGCTGGGACGCTGCAGTGGTGGCACTGTCTCGGCGGGGTGCTCGGCGCCTATCTGGTGGTGATCCAGAGCCTTACCGTGACCGTTCTCGGGGTCGCCGCGTTCACCGTTGCTGCCGTCGCCGGGCAGGCGGCAGGTGGGCTGCTGCTGGATCGCAGCGGCGCCGCACCAACCGGGCCGCAGCCGGTCACGCCGGCACGGGCCGCCGGCGCGGCACTCGCCGTGACTGCGGTCCTGATCACAGTCGCCGGGCAGCTCACCCGGCCACAGTCGCTACCGCTGCTGCTGCTTCCCGTCGCCGCCGGTGCCGGGATGGCCTGGCAGCAGGCCGCCAACGGCCGGGTCCGGGTCACGGCCGGCGGTGCAGGGCCTGCCGCGCTCGTGAGCTTCGCGGCCGGAGCCGTCGTCCTGCTGTTCGCGTTCGGCATCGCTGTCCTGGCCGGTGATGTGCCGAGCGGTGGGCTGCCGACCTCGCCGTGGATGTACCTCGGCGGCCCGCTCGGCGTCGCGTTCATCGCGATCGCTGCGGCGGTGGTCCGCCACACCGGTGTCCTCCTGCTCGGCCTCGCCATGACCGTCGGGCAGCTGACCGGTGCCGTCGTCCTGGACACCGTGACCCCGGTGCCGTCCAGTGGCGGGCCCAGTGCCTCGATGCTCACCGGCGTCGGGCTGACCATCCTCGCCACCCTGATCGCCGCAGCCGGCAGACCGAAAACAGCCCCGCAACACACACCACGGAGCAGACGATGACCATCACCCTCAACGCATCCCAGCCGGACCCTCGGCTGCGCTACACCTTCGGCGGCGACAGCGGCTACGAGACCGAGCTGCACCTAACCGAGGCGCTGTCCGCGCTCGTCCCAGACAGCGACCTGGCCCACCGCGACCACCGGCTGTTCCAGCTCGCGCACGTGATGACCGAATACGCGTGGGTCGGCATCCACGACGCGCTGTGCCTGCTCGATGCGGCACTGGCCAAGGACGACCTCGTCGACGCAGGACGGACGCTTGCGCGGGCCACATCCCTCGCTGAGCTGCCGGTCAGCTGCCTGCGCCTGTTGACCGACGCACTCCCGCAAGCAGTCTTCCTGCAGATGCGGGGGCGCTTCGCGCAGGGCGCCACGGGGCTCGACTCACCCGGCGCGCGCAGCCTCCGCAAGGCCGGGGCGGCGGTCTGGGAGCGATTCGAGCAGACTCTGACCGCGCACGGCGTCACCCTCGACGATCTCGTCAACGCGACCGAACCCGGCTACACCGGCCAGACCAGCCGGGCGCTGCTGGCCGACGTGATGTTGCACCTGCAACGCCTCGACACCCGAATCCTGGCCTGGAAGCAGGGGCACCTCACGCTGGTGTGGCAGCTCCTCGGCGGCCACCCGCACGCCACCACCGAGCCGGACGCCGCATCGGCTGACCAGCCGACGAGCATGCGCGGCCGGCCGATCACCGACCTGCGCCGCCTGGCCGCCCGGCCCCTGTTCCCGCTGCTGTGGCAACGCAGCAGCACCGTCTACCACGCCGCGGAAACCGGCTACAGCTGAGCGGCAACCCTCGAACCGCGACGACCCCCGACCGGCACCCACCCAATCCTGAGGAGCAACAGTGCGATCCACGACCGAAGCCCCTTCCGCGTTCGCGTCGACGTTCGCCGCCACCTGGCGGCCCCCGACCCTGATGCCGTTCCACTGGCACGTCTTCGACATCGCCGCAGCCCTGCCGGCCGGCTGGGACACCGAACTACTCGACCTCGCCCAGCACAGCGCCGCCCGGCACACGTTCCGGCCCCTGATGGCCACCGCCCGGGAAGACGCCGACGCCGAAATCCCACTCGAGACCGTCAACGGCGAGCACCTCGCCGCCGACGCACCGTGGCTCATCGAGCTCTACACCGGCTGGTTCCGCCAGCTCGCCCTGCAGCTGACCGAGGAAGAGCTGTTCATCACGACGACTCTGAACCGAGCGCTGAGCCTCAACATCCTGCGACCCGACGGCACCCGCTACCCCTGCCACGTCGACAGCAACCCCATGCAGGGCCTGCTGTACCTCACTGACCTCGACCCGAGCACCGGAGGCGGCCTGGTCGTGGCCCGCGACAGGAACGCCCGCACCGTCGCCGACGTCGACGCCGACTGCGGGATCATCTACCCGCACCGGGGCCAGCTGTACTTCTTCGACGCGCGAGCCCACGCACACTACGTCGAACCCCTGCACAGCCCGGTGACCCGAGCGGTCGTCACGATGAACTACTACTCGCCGTCATGCCCCGAATCGGTCCGCCCGGCCGGACTCGACGAGCAGCTGTTCAACTCATGAGGTTCACTAGACGCCGCCGACGCCCGCCGGCGGCGCGAAGCACCCGAGCGAGAATGTCGTGAACAGCATTGTCGACCTGCGCAGCGACACTGTTACCCAACCCACCGACGGGATGCGCGCGGCCATGGCCGCGGCCGTCGTCGGTGATGACGGGTTCGACGAGGATCCCACCGCGCAGGCGCTGCAGCGCGACGTTGCCACGCTGTTCGGCCGACAGGCGGCGCTGTTCATGCCGAGCTGCACCATGGCGAACCTGGCCGGCCTCATGGCACTGCTCAACCGCGGCGACGAACTGATCTGCGCCACGACCGCCGAACTCGTCACACATGCACACGGCGCGTTGGCCGCGATCGGGGGAATCTCCGCCCGGACGGGTCAAGCCGTAAACGGGCTACTGGACGCGCGGACGGTCACGTCGCTGCTGGGCAGGTCGGAGTTCTACACCAACCCGACCGCAGCGATTGCCGTTGAACAAACCGCAAACCGAGTTGGTGGCCTGGTCTACCCACTGGACGAGCTCATCGCCTTGCATGGAGTCGCCACAGCAGCTGGCATTCCGCTGATCTGCGACGGCGCCCGGATCTGGAACGCGCACACCGCCACCGGTGTGCCGCTGACCCAGTACGGCCGGCTGTTCAACGTCATCTCCGTTTCGCTGGCCAAGGGCCTTGGTGCGCCTATGGGCGGACTCGTGATCGGCTCCACCGACGTCGTCCAGCGAGCTCGGAAGATCCGTAAGCAACTCGGCGGCGCAATGCGCCAGGCGGGCATCATGGCCGCGGCTGCCCGCTACGCCCTTGAGCACCACTTGCCCAGACTGCACGACGATCATCGACGCGCCGCCGTCCTCGCTGCCGCGCTCACCCCCTATGGCGTAGCCGACCCTGCCCAGGTCCACACCAACATGCTGGTGCTGGAACTGCGCGGCACCACCTGGAAGGCCGGGGAGTTCGTAGCGGCGGCGGCGACCCAAGGCGTGCTGTGCTGCGCGCTCTCCGCGGATCAAGTACGGCTGGTCACCCACCTCAACGTGACTGACGACCTGCTGGGCCAAGCGATCGATGTGATCGTCGGACTACTACGGCATCGGGAACCTGGTCGCCCCTTCCGACGCGGCCGTCCGCACCAGCACCGAGTGTTCCCCGAACCGGCGCGAAGCCTTCACGCCGGTTCTTCTTGACCAGACGTTCAGGACGGCGAGCAGCTGGATCGGGACGGGAGTCTCCTCGGCCATGAAGCGGACCCTACCTGTCGGTACCCGGGGTAGGGTCGGACTTCGCACCGACGCTTGCTGGCCATACCCCAAGGTCACGCCGAGCGGCCGGTACGCCCAGTCGTCAGCGATTGGCGCACTTGAGATCCTCGACAGGTGGAGAAGAACGAATAGGGCTCGTTGTATCGGCACCTGGAACTCCTGGAGAGAGGGTCAGCACGGTTGCGGTGGTTCACATTTCCGGGGCGGCGCATCACCGGTGTAGGTCTGCGATGGGCAGACTCGTACTGTGCGCTGAGGCGATATCGTCCACGTGTACGTCGCTGCGTGGTAGCCCACGTAGGTAATCCGTCCGCAACACACGTAGTGGCGTGGACCGTTGGTCACCGTGCGGGTCTCTGGCACTCCGCCAACGATCAACCGCACCTTGATGTCGTACTCGAAGAGGTCCGGGCCGGGAGGGCTGTTGATTGCGAACTTCAGTTCGATCGACTGACCGACGGCCAGTACGTATTCGGTGCCGCCGATACCTATGGGTGCCGACGTCGGACGGCGGGGCAGCACACCTCCGCCACTCACGGTAGGCTCACGAGCCCAATACCGGCGTCGATACGTTTGCATTCGGGGGATCCATGCGTCGCGCTCCGCTCCGTGCTGTGCTCCTGACCGCAATAGTGGTCGCGTCCCTCGGACTTGCAGCATGCAATCGCACATCGGCTGACTCCTCAAACGCGGTGAACCCGAGTGGCGCTGCCAGTGACAAGGCGGGCGCAGTCGCGCCATCCGGCATCGTGAGCTTCTACCAGCAGGGGACAAACACGTTTGCCGTTCGCGTCTACGACCCCGCGAACGGCGCACTGCTCTACGACGGTGCCCTGCCGGAGGACCGGTTCCTGTCGACGAGCCTGGTGATGGACTCGTCGGCCCCCGCAAGCCGAGTGCGGTTCAGCCCTGACCGCAGCTACCTGTACTACATCGGCGGCGACCGCGGATGCGACCTGGTCCTGCTCAAGTGGACACCCGGTGGCTACATCGCGCACGCTGCGGTGAAGCCGCCGACCACGTTCTCCAGCAGCGGCACCTGCTTCGACGAACCACACTTCGAGGACGGCAAGCTCGTCGCGACCGCGAAGGACGACAAGCAGCAACCTACGGTGAGCACCCGCTATGCCATCGACCCGGCCCGACCAGCCGCCGCGCCGACCGACCTCGGTCCGGAAAAGTTCGCCAAGCAGGATCTGAAGGTCAACGCCCCACCGGACGGCGCGAAGGACTGGACCGCGACGGCCCTGACGTACAACGGCAAACCGGCGAGGATCGACGTCGACAGCGGATGGCTGCCGTGGCCGTTCTGCAGGGACCAGATCACTGACACGACATGGCTGTGCGCCGCCCTCCACAACACCACAGACCCGAAGGACGAAACCCCGTATGGCGCCGTTGCAGTCGCGACGGTCGACGTAGCTGCCGGCACCGTGTCGTTCGCATCGGCCGCACCGACGGCAAAGCTCAACGCCGTACTGCTGTCCCCCGATCGGCAGTCCGCCATCACCTACAGCACCACTGCCGGCTTCTACCGGATCGATCTCAAGGGTGGGGCAGCGCCGGTCAAACTGTTCGACGTGCTGGCGAAGTCGGGCGGTCAGCAGGCGGCTCCGGCGCCGTACACCTGGATCTGAGTGACAGGAATCGCGCAACCTGCCGAGGCAAGGATGGAGCGGCGGGTCCGCGGTCGTGCGGTTTCCGACCGATCCGCGTATCCGTCACTCTGAGTCGAGGGGTGTCGGTGTGGCGAGCCAAAATCCCTGCGGGACGAAGGCGGAACGACGTTCGGCGGCGTGAGCTGCCCACATCTGTGGAATCTCGGAGTCGAAACCGCTGATGCCACGTGGAGCGCGTACTCCAACTCGGCGTATCCGCCGATACGGGCGATGCAGTCGACCACGCGGTGGAGCAGGTACGGGTCAGCACGATAGCCGTCGACCATCTCCATGATGATCTGGAGGCAGTCGGAGCGCCTCTGATCAAACACGGCCCACGTCAGCTCCTGCGGATAGTCTTCGCACATCACCGCGACCGTCTCCGGAGGCAGTGCGTTCATCACGGCCTCGATCGAATGCCTGCGCAGTCGGGTTGTCGGCGCAATCGCGAGGACAGCTGCCAACCGCACCACATGCAACCGTCAGTAGTCAAACCTCTTGCTCGGAATGACTAACTGTGAGGCCACCTTCTTATCGGGGTTCTGGACCTTTCTATGCAGCGCCCATCTCTGGCGCGTCTCGGACTTTCCAACACCGGCCCGTTGCAGCCAGCAACCGGACCATTGCGCGGAGTGACTCAGTCCATATCCAGGCCGTCGGTGTTCAAAGCGCCCAGGTTGTTTCTCAGGAACCTTCTCGTTTGATCCTCATCAGCTACGAACTCCTCGTCGTAGCGACTGTCCGCCCACGAAGTCTTGCCCGTTGAACGAATGCGTAGCTCTCCACCCACAATCTGATACTGCCTATCATTGGTATTGTTTCTGTCACTGTAGTGAGTCGATGTCTTGAATCCTTCATTCTGATCCAACAGCTGCTGGATTACCTGCTTCGTCAGGCGCACGGTGCACGTCCTTAGAAAATCACTTTTACCGATCGCTGGCGAGGTGTGTCCGAGCACATCGGCCAGCAGTCGAGAGTGTAGCTGGGGTACCTTCGACCGCACAGCGTGGGATGTGTACGGCGTCACCGAGAACCCGTTCGGTCAGTCACTGACGAGGTGGGTGAATTCGTCCTAACGGCGACCTCCGCTGCCGTCGAATTCACCCCGGGATTCCGCAACCGGTTCCGCGTGCTCGGTGAACGTGACGACAGCCTGCTCAAGACGACCGTCGAAGCCTCCGCCGCGGCTCTGACCATCCCCCACCTCAAAGACGATCGAACCATCTGAAAATGTGCGCTACACAGAGTCACGAACTGTTGCTCGGAAAGGCTCAGTGTCAGGAAGGCGGGATCGCGATCACTTCAACCGCGATGTTTCGGGTCTCCAGATGCTGGATGAGCCGGACCAAGGTGACCTGGCTGAAGGTGAACAGGTCGTTGACACGCAGCTTGCGGCGTCCACCGATCGCGAGGACAACCTTCACCGGCGACTCGGGTGCGGTGCGCTTCCCCTGGCTGCGGGTAGCGACTTTCTGGGCGAGAGCTCGTCGTCCTTCGGCGTCGTACAGAAGCTGTTCGATGGCGACATGGACCTGCGCGAAGAGATGGCTAGCGTCGTCGGATCCTCGGAGCCGCTTGACGTGGATGAACTCATCGTTTGGTCCGAGCGGGTCGCAATGCTCGATGCCCCGTGGGTGAACCGCGGTGCGGATCAGTTTGCGATCGAGAACGAGGTACCGAGCGTCCTGGCGGGCAACCAACTCATTGTAGTTCTTCTCGTCCATCCCTTCGGGCCACGGCGGAAGGGTCAGCGTTGATCTGGCGCCGAGAATGCGGGCGGCCTCCTTGCGAACCTGGCTCTCGTAGTCCTGGGCGACCGCGAACCACCGGCCGTCGTGGAAGAAGTAGAGCTTGTCGTCGATGCGGGTCTCGAAGGCGATCCATTTGACAGCAGGGATCTGTGGGCTCAGCGCGGCGTCGTCGTCGCTCATGAGCATGACTTTGATCGTGCGGAGCAGGTCGAGCGGGTTGCGGAACGGCCACTCTCCGATGATCTCCTTGAGGTGGTTAATCGACAGCCACGGCAATACCACGTCCTCGGCGCCCGGGACGTGCAGCAGTCTCACCGTGTCGACGGCGCTGAACTCGTCGGACTGCTCCCACGGCCACCCTGTGCCGAGCCGCTCATCCGCCTCGCCGCGCAGGGCGGCGGCAAGACGGGCGTCGAGTTTCTTCCGCTGAGGATGGCGGGGCTGCAACGGCATGAGTCGTGTGAGCAGCTCAAGATCGGGATGGGTGATGGGTTGCGTGAGCGTCGTACCGATGGTGGTCAAGTCCTTGATGAGATCGGCGGGGTCACGGGCGAGCGGCATGTTCAAGGCGTCGGCGCCGCGGATCGTGACGGCCTTGCCGTCAGGGGCGACGATGCCGCGGCCGACCACCTTGCTCACGACGGTGCCGAGTTCGGCGAGTCCGAAGGCGCGTACGTCGCCGCCGGTTGGTATCGATCGCCGGTCGATCAACGCCCTGCGGTCGATGGTGTGCCGGGTGACGGATCGTAGATCGTCCACGTCGGCCACGCGCGCCAGGTACTGCAGCCCGAAGCCGGGTTCGACCACGCTGTAGTCGAGTAGGTGGTGACCCATGCCGTAGCAGAGCGCGTAGACGTGATCGTCGACCGGGAGCAGGAGGACGGCGGCGGCGGTGTCGTTACAAGGGTCGATGTCGAGGCCGGTGTAGCCTGCGACGTCTCCTGCCCATCGGACCTTCTCAGCACGGATCTGCCCAACGGCGAGAAGGCCGGTTGTGTCCGCGACGGTCACCGGCTGTGCGACGAACTCAGGCCGGTCGAGGTACTTGGCACGGATGACGGCGTTGAGCCCTCCGGACTTGGCGAGGCGGTACACGGTGGCGCGCGCTCGGGCAGCGGGCGTTCGAGACATCGGCGTTCCTCTCGGTCGGAGATGGAAGGTGAGGGCTCGGAAGGACAGCCCTGGGCCGATCCGTTACAAGTCGGCCACGCACTGCAATCGAAGCAAGATCACTAATGTTCCAAAAGCCGGATACCGATACCCTGGGTTATCAGCGATGCAGATCGAACCTTCGGGTGTTGAACGCTAGGGTTAGCACAGTCACGATCGATTCGGTGGAGGTGAGCGATGCCGCCTGAAAGGGGCCTGCTCATCTCTATGCCGGAGATTGCCGAGCTGGCGGGAGTACGGCGTCCGGTCGTCACGGTGTGGCGGCGCCGGCACAACGGATCCTTCCCTCGACCCGTGGGAGGCGACGCCGGACGGCCGCTGTTCGATGCCCAGGCGATCCTCGACTGGCTCGTGATGACCGGTCGCGCGAACCGCGAGACGCTCGAACCGGACCTGCGGCAGTACGCGCTGTGGCATCTCGGCGCTGGGATGAAGCCCGGGGATCTGATCGCCTTCGCGACGGCTCTCGTCTGCCTCCGCGGCCTCGATGGTGACGAACCGTTGCAGTCCGGTGCAGGGTGGGCGGGTGATCTTGATGAGCGTGCCAGCCGTGTCGACCCGTCTGACCTGCTACTGCTGTCTGAGATCCGGGCACTGCCGGATGATGCCGGCTGGCTTGTTCACGCGATCGACGAACTGGTAGAGGCGGCATGGGGATGCCGGCAGGCGTTCGAACGGCTGTTGGCCACACGGAATCGGCTCAACGCTCCCGCGCTCTACCGCGACGCGATCTCACCCGATCTTGCAGGGCTCATGGCCGCCATCAGCGGCGCAAGCGAGCAGGCGGCCATGCACAGCACAGTGACTGTGATGGACCCATGGGCCGGCACTGGTGATCTCCTCACCGCCGTCGTCGCGGCCATCGGCGAGAACGGCCAGCCAAGAATCTCCGCCGTCACTGGTAGCGAACAAATGTCCAGGTTGCTGCGCCGTCGCCTGCGCGTGTGGGAGCTGCCCATGACCGACGTCGACGTCCGCACTCGAAGCCGCCCGCCCGTGACCACGGCCTGGCGGGTCCTGGCGACCGCGTTGCCCTACCGCCCACAGGAAAACCGCAGCCGGGAGAGCCATCTGCGGTTCCTCGCCCGCCTCGCGACCGACCTCGGCCCGGGACAGGCCGCAGTCGTTCTTGGTCCCGCCGATCTGCTGGCCGAACAGACGCCACCCACACAGGCCGGGATCCGCAGCGAGATCCTTCGCACCGATGCCGTGGAGGCGATCCTCATGCTCCCCGGCGGGCTGATGCCGTTCCGCCCCGGCTACCAGACCAGCCTTTGGGTGCTGCGCAGGGACGAGTCCGGGCGCGGACAAGGCCGCGTACTCCACGCGGATGTCTCCGACCGGCCGCTCACCGCGCACGTGGTCAACGACCTCGTCGAGGACGTCACCACCTGGCGCCGCGAGGGCTACCACCCAGCCGCTCACCGTCGAGCGCTTACCACCCCGGTACGCGTCGCCGACCTGCTCTCCGGGCATAGTTCATTCACCGGGCCACGACGACCCGAACTCCCCGAGGCCAACACACTGCGGCACTCGCGAGTCGCGCTGCTCCTCGACCTGCAGACCCGGCTGGCCGAGCATGCCCAGCAGCCGCTGCCGCCGCCACTCACCGCCAACATGGCTGCGAGGGAGGACGAGGCGCGCTCGATGGTCACGATCGGCACATTGATAAAAAAGGAGCAGGTCAAGCGACTTAAGGGTGCCCGCATCGCTGCTGAGCATCTGACGGGCGGCGGCCATCACCGGGTCATTGGCGTCCCAGAGCTCACCGGCCAAGCACGACCGGGGCATCGGAAAATCGACCGAATGATGCTCGCCGAGCGGTACCCTCGCGCACGTCTCACCGAGCCCGGCGACGTGATCGTCGCCATCACGGCGGACGTCATGACCTTTGTCGACATCGACGGGTTCAGCATCGCCGAGTACCCCGCCGCGGTCCTGCGGCTCAACCACAAGGGGCAGACGCTGACACCTCGAACCCTTGCCGCCCTGATCGCCAGCACGCCCGGCGGTCGCGCGCCCGGTGCCGTTCACAGCCGTCGCCTCGACGAGATCCCTGTCCCCGTGCTCGAACCAGACGAGGCTGCGGCTCTTGACGAGCTGCTCATCGAGCTGGATCAACGACGGCGCCGCGCCCAGGAACAGATTGACACTCTGGACACGCTGCGCCGCACCACAGTCACCGGAATCGCCGACGGCACGCTGACCATCACACCGAACCACCTATAGAAGACCCACGACGAGGAGACCCATGCCCCCCAGGAAGAAGGCCAACGGCCAGACGGCACTGCCCGGCATGCCGAACATGGCTGACCTCCGCGACACCCTATGGAAGGCCGCTGACAAACTCCGCGGCTCCATGGACGCAGCCCAATACAAAGACTTCGTCCTCGGTCTGGTCTTCCTCAAGTACGTGTCCGACTCGTTCGACGAGCGCCGCGAGCAGATCCGTCAGGAGGTGCTTGACCAGGGCATCGCCGAGACCAGGCTCGACCAGTTCCTCGACGACGTCGACGAGTACACCGGACACGGGGTGTTCTGGGTACCCGCCGATGCCCGCTGGTCGCACCTGTCGGCCAACGCCAAGGCGGAAGGCGTCGGGGCACTCATCGACGCGGCGATGGAAGCGGTCATGCGCTCCAACAAGGCCCTGACCGGCGTACTTCCAAAGATCTTCAACCGGGACAACGTCGACCAACGCCGCCTCGGCGAACTCGTCGATCTCATCAGCGACGCCCGCTTCACCGGCCACGGCGACAAGCCCGCCCGTGACGTCCTCGGCGAGGTATACGAGTACTTCCTGGAGAAGTTCGCCCGTGCCGAAGGCAAACGAGGCGGCGAGTTCTACACACCGGCCAGCGTCGTCAAGCTACTGGTCGAGGTGCTCGAACCGTACTCGGGGCGCGTCTACGACCCCTGCTGCGGCTCTGGTGGGATGTTCGTCCAGGCCGAGAAGTTCGTCCTCAACCACCGCGGCCGGCGCGAGGACATTGCCGTCTATGGGCAGGAATCCAACGAACGCACCTGGCGTCTGGCCAAGATGAACCTCGCCATCCACGGCATCAACGGCGACCTCTCCACCCGATGGGAGGACACCTTCTACGCCGACAAGCACCCCGACCTGCGCGCCGACTATGTCCTCGCCAACCCGCCATTCAATATGTCCGACTGGGCTCGCAAGACCGATGACCCGCGATGGAAGTACGGCACTCCACCAGCCAGCAACGCCAACTTCGCCTGGCTGCAACACATCGTTTCCAAGCTGGCTGAACGTGGCACAGCCGGCGTCGTACTCGTCAACGGATCCATGTCATCAAAACAATCCGGTGAAGGCGAGATCCGCTCTGCCATGGTCGAAGCGGACCTCGTCGCGTGCATGATCGCCCTGCCACCACAACTGTTCCGCACCACACAGATCCCGGCCTGCCTTTGGTTCTTCGCCAAGGACAAGAGCCCACAAGGTTCGAAGAGGCTCACCGATCGGCGAGGCGAAGTGCTCTTCATCGACGCCCGCACCATGGGAACCATGATGGACCGCACCGAGCGAATTCTTACCGGGCAGGACTTGGCGAAGATCGCCGGCACCTACCACGCGTGGCGCGGCAGCCGATCCGCCACGGACAAGTACCAGGATGTCCCTGGCTTCTGCTACTCGTCATCTCTCGACGAGATCCGAATCCATGACCACGTCCTTACTCCCGGCCGTTATGTCGGGGCCGTCGACGCAGCGGACGATGACGAGCCAGTGGCCGAGAAGATCGACCGTCTAGCAAAGGAGCTCTTCAACCACTTCGATGAATCTGCCCGACTAGATGTAGTTATCCGCGAGCAGCTGGAGCGCCTCGATGTCTAGTGTCACCCTCGCGGATGTAAGCGAGGCTATCGTCGATTGTGAGCACAAGACCGCGCCTGCTGCGGCGCTTGGCAGTGAATATGCCTATTCTGTAGGTACCCCGCATCTGCGCGATGGTCGCATCATTCTTTCGCAGAGCAAACGAGTGGATAAGAGCACGTATGAGGCATGGACGGCGCGCGCCGTACCAAGGGAGGGTGATCTCATTTTTGCGCGCGAGGCTCCTGTCGGGCAGGTCGGCCGCGTCGGACCAACTGAAAGAGTCTGTCTCGGCCAGCGTACGGTGCTCATCCGTCCGGATAGTAATCGCATACATCCGCGGTTTCTCCACTATCTACTTCTCGCACCTCAGACCCAGGAAAGGATGCATTCGAAGGCCGGGGGATCGACAGTTGCTCACTTGAACGTCGCAGACATACGAGGACTTGTACTCCCCACTCTTCCCGCCCGAGCCACCCAGGAGGCTATTGCGGATCTACTCGGCGCGCTCGATGACAAGATTGTTGTTAACGAAAACACATCCAACGCGGCGTTAGAACTTGGAGGTGCGACGTATGACGCCGCATCGCGGACATCCGACTGGAAGGATGTCAGCCTCCGCCATGCCGCCAGGTGGTATTCGGGCGGAACTCCTAGTACGGCCGAGCCCACGTTCTGGAGTGGTGACATTCCGTGGATCTCAGCCGCTAGCCTAAAGTCACCATGGCTTGATGAGTCCGACCGAAAAGTCACCGAGCTCGGGGCATCAAACGGCACCCGACTTGCACCGAAGGGCACGGTGATATTCGTCGTTCGAGGCATGAGCCTGAAGACAGAGTTCCGTATTGGAATTGCACGACGGACGGTAGCGTTCGGCCAAGACTGCAAGGCGCTCGTTCCGCTTGATGGGATCACGGGGGACCTCTTGCTTCATGCCATTCGAAATCGCAGTTCTGACGTTCTCGATCTCGTCGACGAAGCCGGGCATGGCACAGGTCGTCTGGCGACAGACCGAATCGAACAGATGGTGATCCGAGCGCCTTCAGACCGAAGCGATCGGATCAACGAGGCGCTACAGAATCTGAACGATCTGGCCTCCTCACGACAGCGAGAGTCGAGGACGCTGACTGACCTTCGCGACCTTCTGCTTCCGAAGCTGATGTCCGGAGAGATCCGTGTGCGAGCGGCGGAGAAGGTTGTGGAGGAGGCGCTGTAATGGCCGGACATACCCCTCAACCTGGGTTCCATGACATGTCCGAGTCCGATTGGGAAGCCATGGCCATGGAGACCCTGGCCGAGCTTGCCTGGGAACCGAAGCCGGGCAACACGATCGCACCGGGCTCGGGTGAACGGCAGGCGTGGGATGAGCTGATCCTCGTGGCCCGACTGCGGGAGGCGATCGCCCGCATCAACCCCTACCTCCCCGCGTCGGCTGTCGAGGATGCCGTCACCGTCGTGACCTCCGCCCAGTCGCGTGACGCCATGGCGGAGAACAAGCGCCTGCACGACTTCATGGTCAAGGGCATCCGGTCGGTCGTCTACACCGACGAGCACGGTGCGGAGCAGAACCCGACGATCCGGCTGGTCGACCACCGCGACGTTGCCAACAACGACTTCCTCGTCGCCAACCAGGTCGATGTCCGCGACGGTGACGCACGCCGCCGGTTCGATGTGGTCCTCTTCCTCAACGGGTTGCCGGTCGGACTCATCGAGATGAAGAAGGCCGGCGACGCGTACGCCGACTTGGAGGGTGCGCAGGCGCAGATCCGCACCTACGTCGAGGAACTTCCTCTTGCCTTCCGGGCCAATGTCGCCTGTGTGGTCAGTGACGGCATCACTGCCCGCTACGGGACCGCGTTCACCCCGTATGAGCACTACTCACCGTGGAACGTCGACGAGGACGGCGAGCGGGTACCGCAACCTCCCACCGAGGACCACGATCTTGCACTGAACCTCGTCCTGTTCGGACTGTTTGAGCAGCGGCGATTCATCGAGTTGCTCCGCGGCTACGTCGCCTACGCGCAGACGCCCGGCGGACTGGTCAAGCGGATTGCCCGCGCACACCAGTACTTCGCGGTCTTCGTGGCGGTCGAGAAGACGGTCGAAGCGACCCGCGGCGATGGCAAGGCCGGAGTCGTGTGGCATACGCAGGGCTCGGGCAAGTCGATGGAGATGGAGCTGTTCACCCACCAGATCATGATCCATCCCGCATTGGGGAACCCCACGATTGTCGTGCTCACCGACCGCACTGATCTCGATGATCAGCTCTATGACACGTTCGCCGCGAGTGATCTGCTCGACGAGCGTCCGGTGCAGGCGGGCACCAGGGAGCAGTTGCGTACCGAGCTGGCCAACCGGCGTACCGGTGGGATCATCTTTTCCACGCTGCAGAAGTTCGGGCGCACCAAGGAGGAGAAGGACGCTGGCCGGCCGCATCCGCAGCTGTCCGACCGCCGCAATATCGTCGTGATCGTCGACGAGGCGCACCGAAGCCACTACGACGACCTCAATGGCTACGCCCGGCACCTGCGCGACGCCGTGCCCCACGCCACGCTGATCGCTTTCACCGGCACGCCGCTGTCCGAAGCCGACCGCAACACGCGAGAGGTCTTCGGCAACTACATCAGCATCTACGACCTGACTCGGGCAGTCGAAGACGGCGCCACGGTGCGCGTCTACCACGAATCCCGGCTGGTGCCCGTCGACCTGCCAGCGGATGTAGCCCCGGAGGTGATCGACGAACGGGCCGACGAGCTGACCGCCGGCCTGGACGAGGCCGAGCGAGAGCGGATCAAGCGGGCCGTCGCTGTCATGAACGGGCTCTACGGTGCCCCGGACCGGCTCAAAAAGGTGGCGGCCGACGTTGTCGCACACTGGGAGGCCCGCTCGACCCAGATGCGCAAGTTCATCGACGGTCCCGGGAAGGGCATGATCGTGTGCGCGACCCGGGAGATCTGCTCCAGGCTGTACGACGAGATCGTCGCCCTGCGCCCCGAGTGGCACAGCGACGCCGACGACAAGGGCAAGATCAAGGTCGTTTACACCGGTGAGCCGAGCGAGACCAACGAGCACATCCGCAAGCACGTGCGCCGGCCATCGCGGAATAAGGCGATCCAACGGCGGGCCAAGAACTCCGACGACGAGTTGGAGCTGGTGATCGTTCAGTCCATGTGGCTGACCGGCTTCGACTCGCCGCCGCTGCACACCCTCTACCTGGACAAGCCGATGCGCGGGGCCGCGTTGATGCAGGCCCTGGCCCGGGTGAACCGCACCTTCCGCGGCAAGCAGGACGGGCTGCTGGTTGGGTACGCGCCGGTCATCGACAATCTGCACCAGGCGCTCGCCGAGTACACCGCCGACGATCAGAACACCCGGCCGGTGGACCGCGACACCGAAGAGGCGCTGGCCCACGTCCGTGACCTGCACGATGTCATCTGCCAGATGCTTCGGGGCTACGACTGGCGCAGTGTTCTGGCGTCCGGGTCGGCCAAAGCGTTCCGTGAGGCCACCCTGGGTGCGGTCAACTACCTGCGTGACCCGGCGCTGCCTGAGAATCGGCCCGAGCCAGGCGAGAGGACGCTCGCCGAGCGGTTCCGGTTGGAGTCAGCTCGTCTGGAACGGTTCTATGCCCTGTGCTCGACGAGCGGCGACCTTAACGGGCTTCGTGACGACATCGCGTTTTTCGTCGCTGTCCGTGTCTGGATGGCCAAGTTCGACGCGGAGGATCGCCGCGCCCGAGGGCTGCCCATCCCGGCCGAGATCGAGTTGTACCTCAAGCAGTTCACCGCCGGCATCATCGAGGCCGGCGGCGTCACCGACATCTTCGCCGCAGTCGGCATCGAACGGCCCGACCTCACGCACTTGGATGAGGCGTACCTCAGGCGGCTGCGCGAGTCCAAGACTCCGAACCTGGCCATCGAGGCGCTGCGCCGACTGGTCGAGCAGACGATGCGCCGCGCCACCCGGCACAACGTGGTCCGGCAGCAGAGTTACTCCGACCGGCTGATCGATCTGATGCGCCGCTACGTCAACCAGCACCTCACGTCGGCCCAGATCATCGGGGAACTGGTGGCCATGGCCAAGGACGTGGCCGCCGACGCTGGCCGGGGTGAACAGTTCAACCCGGCCTTGTCCGAGGCTGAACTGGCCTTCTACGACGCGGTCGCCTCGAACGAATCGGCCGTTGCCGAGATGGGCGAAGGGGTCCTCGCCGACATCGCACGCGATCTCGTTGCCACGATCCGCCGGAGTGTCAGCGTGGACTGGGTAGCGCGTGACGACGTTCGGGCCAAGCTACGTACGATCATCAAACGGCTCCTGGCCAAGCACAACTACCCACCCGATGCGGAAGCGAAGGCGATCGAGCTGGTCATCCGCCAGATGGAGACGTTCGCTGAGGACTGGACGCCCGGCGGCACGAACCGGTGATCACGCGAACGGGAGGAACGGCCTCAGAGTTTCAGTGACAGTACGGCCCCCACGGCCCTACAGGTCGAGGTCCTGGTCGGCGTCGCGGTCGCGGCTGTCGAGGGTGATGGCGGTGCGGTCGCGGCCGGCTTCGGCGAGGTCTGCCGCACGTGGCGGGACCGGTGTGGTGTGCGGTTTGGGCCGGGTGTCGTCGACGGCGCGGACCTTGGCGGTGGTGGCTTTGACGGCGTTGAGCAGCTTTTCGGCGTTGCGGTTGGCCTGCTGGGCGCGGCGGGCCTGTTCCTGGGCTGCGGCCAGTCCGAGGTATCGGGTGGGCAGGGTGCGCTGGTAGTTGGCGGTCCAGTCCGCGTGGCGGGTTTCGAGGTCGCGGACGGTGGTGGTGAGCCGGTCGACGGTAATTTCGGGAAGTCGCATCTGGTCGGTGAGGCGCTGGACGCGGATGTCAGCGCGCCGTTGGGCGGCGGCGAGTTCGGCGTTGCGGGTGTTGACCGCGGTGGGTCGGCGCCACCAGGTGGTGCGCGGCGCGGCGGCGGTACGGAGTCGTTCGGCGGTGGATTCGGCGGCGGCAAGGGCGGTCCGCGCGTCGCTGATGATGTGTTGGGCGGCGGCGAGCTGGAGGTGGGCGGCGCGGAGGTCGTCGCCGACGTAGGCGGGTGCGGCGGTGTCGGCGACGCGTTGCGCGGCGATGTACTGGCGCAGCTGCGGGTCGCTGGCGGCCCGGACCTGGCCCGCGACGGTGGCGACACCGACGGCGATCTGGGCCCGGTGCCAGGCGGCCCACCGTGCCGGGTCGCGGCGGGACGGTTCGGGGCCGATGGCCTCGCCGCGGGGTACTGGGAAGCGGTCGCGGTAGGCGATGACGACGGCGGCGGCGGCAGTCCAGGCCGCACGTCCGTCCGGATCGTCGGGGACGGGTCCGAGCACGCGGCTCCAGTCGGGTTGGTGGTCGGCGGCGAGTTCGACCAGGCCGGTGATGCGCCGGTCGCAGATGGCGGCGACCTCGGCGATGGTGTCGGCGAGCGCCCCGATGGCCTCCGCCGGGACGCGGTCGGTGTAGGTGCTGGTGTGCTCGGCACGGACGGCGACGGCGCCGTCGGCGAGGGCGCCGGCGTAGAGCTGTTCGATGCGCCAGGTGAGTACGGCGGCGACGTCGTGGGCGGTGTCGAGCTCGCGCCAGGAGACGGCGGCGTCGAGGACTTGGCCGGTGTCGTAACCGGCGGTGGCGAGCCGGCCGAGCTGGTAGGTGAGGGCGGGCAGCGCGGGGTCCTTGAGGAGTTGAGCGGCGATGCGGCTGCTCGCGATGGCGGTGTCCGCCGCTCCGGTGTCGGCGCGGTGGTGGCGGATGGTGGCGGCGGCGACGGTGCGGGCGTGTGCGTGGACGCCGGCACGGCCGAGGAGGTCGTCGAAGATCGGTCCCCAGCGGTGCAGGGCGTCGTTGTCGGCGGCGAGGCGTTGTTCGGTTTCGGTGGCGGAGCGGTCGGTGGTGTCGGCGCGCAGGATGTCGGCGATGAGCGCGATCCCGGCGCCGGGCTGCTGGTGATGGTGGGCCTCTTCGACGCGGTGGCTGGTGATGACGTACAGCAGGTTGCTGAGGGCGCCGCGGGTGGCCATCACGTACAGGCGGGCGCGGGTGGTGGCCTCGTCGACGAGGCCGCGGGCGACGTCGACGGTACGGCCCTGGGCGGCGTCGACGGTGCTGGCGTAGGCGAGTTGGACGTGCTGGGCGGCGTACTCGGCGGGCAGGATGACGGTGGTGTCGGTGCGGGTGTTGAGCACGTCCAGGTCGCCGCCGGGGCCGATGTCGAGGATGCGCCAGGTGTCGCGGTTGGCGACGAATCCGTCGTCGGTGGTGAGGCGGCGGTCGTTCTGGCGGGTGACGATGAGGTCGCCGATGCTGGCCCGGTTGTCGTCGGCGAGGCCGACGCTGCGGCCGGCTTGCACGACGCCGGCGCGGATGAGCTGGGCGCGGGCCTGGGCGGCGAGGTCGGCGGCTTCGGCTTGGGTTTCGACGAGCATGATGCTGTCGCGGCCGGCGAGGATGTCGTCGGTCCAGCCGGTGAGCATGGCGGTGACGAGGTCGTCGCGGTGTCCGGCGGTGATGCGGTGGCGGCGGTCGTATTCGGTCAATACGGTGGTGTCGCCGTCGCGCAGGCGCAGGCTGGCGGGGCCTTCCCACGGGTCGGCGAACCGGCGGGCCTCGACGAGTTCGGCGGTGGCGCCGAGGCCGGCGAGGTGGCGCAGGAGCCCGCCGGGGCCGACGGCGGAGATCTGTTCGGGGTCGCCGACGAGGATGAGTTTCCCGCCGACCGCGGCGAGGAGCCGGACGAGTTCGGC
This sequence comes from Dactylosporangium sp. NPDC051485, assembly GCF_040682015.1. Taxonomy (NCBI): domain Bacteria; kingdom Bacillati; phylum Actinomycetota; class Actinomycetes; order Micromonosporales; family Micromonosporaceae; genus Dactylosporangium; species Dactylosporangium sp. NPDC051485. The sequence continues at coordinate 41,185 of NZ_JBFAZW010000019.1, read as the reverse complement.
GAGTTGGGTCGAGGACGCTTGGGAGGCTTCGTCGACGATGACCCACTGCCCTGGCGCGAATGACCAGTGGGTCGCGGTGGTGGTGCCGGCGGGCGGGGTGTGCTGTCCGTGGAGCCACATCGCCACGTTCTCGGTTCGCATCGGCGGGGTGTCGGGGTGGGTGGTGGCGTCGGCGAGGATGTCGGCGGCGTTCTGGCTGACGGCGAGGCCGAGGACCGGGATGCCGGCGCGGTGGGCGGCGACGGCGACGGCGCGTTGCAGTCGGGTCTTGCCGGATCCGGCGGGGCCGATGACGCCGGTGACGCGCCGGTCGTCGCCGAGGATGTGGTGCAGGGCGGTGTGCTTGTCGTCGGACAGGTCGAGTTCGGTGGCGATGGTGTCGAGCAGTTCGGCGGTGGCGGTGGTGGCGCCGCGTTCGGTGGCGGCGGCGATGACGGTGTGTTCGGCGGCCAGGACGCTGCGGGTGGACAGGTGCAGGTCGCGGTGGCGTGTGTAGACGCCTTCACGGTCGCTGGCCCGGATCAGGTCCGGTCCCCACTGTACGAGCGCCGGTGGGGTCAACACGCGCAGGCCGCCTGCGCGTTCGCTGACGGCGCGGGCGGTGAGGCGCTGTACGCGAGCCCAGTCCTCGCGGGTGGTCGCGTTCGGGTTGGCGCCGAGGACGCGGCCGATGTGCAGTTCGAGGTGGTCGATTTTGAACACGGCGCGTTCGCCGGCGAGGTTGGCGACGGCGCGTTCGACCGCGAGGTGGTCGTCGAGCCGGACGGCGGCGTTGACGGCGGCGTTGCGGGTGTCGTCGCTGTCGATGCCGAGCCGGTCGAGGGCGGTGTGCAGGTCGGTCTCGTCGAGCCGGGCCGGGTCGGTGGCGTGGCGGCGGGCGTCGGTGAGGGCGCGAGCGGCGAGCTGGTGCACGTGGTCCTGGACGCGTCCGGTGACGATCCGGCGCACGTCGGCGGCGGTGGTCAACCCGGCGGCAGCGTCCTCGCGGAGCAGCCGCTGGTGCATCTCGCGGGTGGATTCAGCGGCGTCTTTGGCTGGCCGGGTGCGCAACGTGGCGACCTGGGCGATGCGTCGCCACCGGCTGGTTGGTACGGCGCCAGCGGTCGGCTGGCCGGCGCGCAGGTCGGCGACGATGGCTGCGCGCCGCTTCGAGTATTGCCGGATCGACGCGATGCTGATGCCGACGACCTCCCGGATTGGGGAGTCGTCGCGGGCGGCGAACCGGACGCCGAGGCGACGGTTGAGTTCGACTTCCACGGCGCGTTCGTAGGCGATCCGGGCGCCGATGGTGGCCTGGTACAGGGCGCGTCCGTCGAGGGCGAGCCACTTCTCCCGGCCTTCGCTGTCGACAATGCGGACCTTGCTGCTGATCACGATGTGGGAGTGCAGCTGCGGGTCCTTGGCGCGGGAGAGCCGGTGGTCGTAGACGGCGGCGGCGAGCCCGTCGGTGTCGAGCTGGACGAGCCCGTTGGTGCCGACACGGGTGTACGCGCCATGGACGCGCAGGTGCTCCAGGACGGCACGGACGCCGGCGTGCTGAGCCGCCATGACCGCGGCTTTGACGTTGTCGTCGCCGAACGCCCACAGCAGGGAGCCGCTCTTCTTCATGGAAACGGTGACGTCGTATCCGGCGACCGCGCGCCGTTCCGGCTGCGTGTGGATGTCGTTCCAGAGCTTCGCCTTCTGCTCAACGGTCGCATCGGCTGGCAGCTTCGCAAGCGCCCTCTGATAGGCGTCGGCACGGCGTTCATCGGTCATCGGCTGATAGATCCGCCACAGCTTTCCGAGTGGCACGCCAGTGTCGGGGTGGGCGCCTTTCCCGATGAGGTTCAACAACTGCTGTTCGGTGACTTCACCACTGACGCCGAACAACGCGGTTGACTGCGCAGCCCACCATCCCGGCGCCTCACCGTGCGCGGTGGCATCCGCGAAGTAGGCTGCTGCGCCGCTGCTCGGCGCGGGACGGAAGTCGTGTCCGCCGGCTGCGACTTGGCCGGTGAGGTACTTGATGCCGGCACCGGGAGCGATTTTGGTGACGGTCAACATGCCGCAACAGTACAAGATCAGATTCACCTGACGACATTGGTAATGCAATGTGGTGTGCTGTTTCTGAGAGAGCAACCACGCCATAGTCTGAATAGGCGCTGGTAGGTGGCGGTGGTGTGAAGCTGAACGTTTCCAAAAAGACGAATACGTGTGAAGTTGAACGAATTCTGATGGTGGCGGGAATGGCTGCGTGGTGGCTACGGTGAATGTATGGCAGGCGTAGGAACGAATGCGGCGGTGCAGCGGCTACGGGACCGCCAGGCGGCACAGCTTCGGGCGGTGGACGCCTTCGAGGCGGCGGCGGGCCGGGTGCTGGCCTCGCAGGAGCGGCGGGCGGCGGCCGTGGCGCGGCTGGACGCTACGGTCGCGGCGGCGGGCACGGATCGGGATGTGGCGTTGGTGGTGCTGGCCGACCTGGTCGGTGACGATGCTGCGGCGGAGGTGACGGGGGTGCCGGTGGCTGAGGTCCGGATCGCCCGGCGGCGTGCCGAGGTGGACGCGGTGCGGGCGGGCGTGGCGGCGGTGCGCCAGGCGCCCGGCCGGTCGGGGCGTGGGCGTCGCCCTGGCGGGGCTGCCGCGAGGGACGTCGGTGCCGACGTCCCGCGCGGGCCGGTGACGGGCTGACCCTGAGTCAGCGTTCGATGATGAGGGCGAACAGGAGCGCGCTGAGCGCGAGAACGGCGGCCACGACTCCGACACCGGCGAGGATCATGCCGGTCCGGGCGACGGTCCGGCCCGCGCGGTCTCGGCGTGGGGCGGTGTCGGGCATCGGGGTCGTCTCCTGAACGTCGAGGTCGTTGGGCTCATCGTGCCAGCCTGCGGCGGCCGGGTCTTCCTCGGGATCGCCGTCAGTGCATTCGTCGGCGTCGACGGGGTCGACCGCTCGGGGGTGCAGGGTGACGCCCGAGGTCGGGCACCGTTCCGGGCAGCGCCAGTCGTCGGCAGCGAAGCGGCGGCCGAGGTCGTACACGTCGTTGTACGACCAGGAGCACCATCCTCCGAGTGCTCTGTCGTGGTCGGTGAAGCGCCATCCCACGGATTCGGGGGCGAGGGTGAGCCGGGTGTGTGACGGCACGCTGAGCCGGACAACAGGTAGTTTGCCTAGCCAGTGCAGGGATACGCGTTCTGCTTGCGGGTCGAGGTAGCTGGCGGCGGCGTAGAGGGCGGCCGGGTCGTGGCTGGTGAGGTGGAACCCGACGCGGCCCGGATAGCGGCTGGGAAAGCTGTGGGTGGTGACGACGGTCGCTGAGACAGTCGCGCCCTCGGGGACGGTGAGGTAGAGCCGGACTCCATTGCCGTCGCCTTCGGCGTCCCGCAGTGCGATGGCGTGAATGGTTCGCGGAGTGTAGGGGTAGGCGTCCTCGTCAGCAGCGTGGTCGTCGGCGTGGTCGTTGCGCTCGTTCCAGTGCATGATCAAGCCTTCGCTCGGCATGCCGTCCTCGTCGTACATCGTCTTCCTTCTCGGTGGCTGGTGCGGGGGTGGGCGCCCGGCCGGGCGGCGCCTGCTGGTGGCGCCGCCCGGCCGGGGTTCAGGCGGCGTACTCGATGTCGGCGTCCGGTGCGTGCTCCGGGTCGATGTGGTCGACCGGGTTGGCCGCATCGACCGGCATGGTGTGCACGGTGGCGAGGTTGGCGGCGTCGTCGTCGGCCGGTTCGAGCGTGGCGCTCGCCTCCGCTTCCGCGTCGGTGGGCGGCTCTTCGTCGGCGGCCGTGGTAGCGGTGTCGTCGTCGCCGGTGTAGAGCTTCTGGTCGATGACGGCCCGTTCGATCGGTGCGGGGTTGTAGCCGATGGTGCTCAGGAACTCCAGCCACTGACCGGCGGCCTTGCGGGTCACCTCTCCCCACGTCTCGTCGAAGCGCCAGGTGTGCTCGTCCATGGCCTTCTCGTGGGCGGCGGCGATGACGCCGAGTTGGATGACCATGAGCCGCTTGTCGTTGGCGGTGGCGAGCCGTTCGGTGATGTGGTTCAGTTCGGTGCCGATCGGCATGCTGAGCAGGTCGGCGAGGATCTTGGCCCTGGGGTTGTTCATCCACTTGGCGACCGGCTGGGTGCGCATGACCAGTTGCCGGGTGACGAACTCGACCGCGTCGCGCGGGAGGGTCTTGCGGGTCAGGTACTGGCGAAGGTGGTCCTGCCGGGTCTTCGTGGCGGCGCGCCAGGCCGCGTTGCCGGTACGGATGAGGGCCTTCTTGGCGCGGTCCTCGGCGTTGTTCTCGGTGGGCTGCGGGGCGGAGCTGGGTGCGTCGGCGCTGGGGCGGTAGGGGCGGTGACCGTTGGCGGTCGGGTCGTTGCACACGAACCGGACCGGGTGCTCGCTGGTGTCGCCGAGCCGGATGGCTCGGTGGCCGGGGCAGGTCGCGTGCTCGTCGGGCTGCATCGGCTCGCCGTCGCGGCCCGCGAGCACGTCGAGGGCCACCATGCCGGGCAGCGGCAGGTCGCTGATCGGCACCCCGGCTTCGGCGAGTTTGGTGATGACGGCCTCGCGTGCGGCGCGGCGCTCGCGGGCCGCGCGTTCGAGGTTCACGCCGTACTCGAAGTTGCGGCGCCGCGCGTGGGCGGCGATGCGGGCGACGGCGTCGGGGTCGCCGTCGAACTCCGCGAGGACGGCGAGTTCGTCGAGGCCCCATTCGTACTGGGGGGTCTCCGCGACGACCTGGCGGGCGTGGTCGGACAGCCCGCCAGCGGCGATACTCTTGCGGACCACGTCGGGCTTGAGGCCGAGGCTCTTGGAGATCTTCGTGCGTGAGGCGCCCGCTTCGGCTGCCCTGAAGAGGGCCTGGGCTTCCTCGATGGCGGTCAGACCGTCGCGCTCGACGTTCTCGGTGTACATGTCGAGGAAGTCGTCGGCGAGGGGTCCGGCTTCGACGATGATGCAGGGCACCTGCGGGCGTCCGGCCTCGATGGCGCCGAAGAGACGGCGCTCGCCCATGACGATTTCGAGGCGACCGTCGGGGTGTTCCTTGACCTTCAGGGCGACGCGGACCCCGCGCTCTTTGATGCTCTTGACGAAGCTCGGGCGGAGCACCACGTTGGTCCGCACGTTCGCGTGGTGCTTGACCAGTCGGGCGGTGTCGACGTTCTCCAAGCGGACACCGGGGATGGGCTCCCCGGTCGGGGCAGTGGGGGTGTCGTCGCCGGGCTGGGTGTCGTCGGTGCTGTCGTCGGTCGCCGTGGTGTCGGCCTCGGCGGTCTCTGCCTCGGTGATGTCGACCTCGGCCGGGTCGTTGCTGTGCTGTTCGATCGTGCTCACGGGTGTTCCCTTTCGGTGTCCTTGATTGGGGGGTCGTACGCGCCGGGTTGCTGCGGCGCGTACGACCTCGGGATGGCGCCGTGGCGCCGTGGTGCGGTGTGTCAGGCGGCGGGCGCGAGAACGGGTTTGGCCTGCTGCCGCTGCGGTGCGCTCTGGGCCGGTCGGACGAGGGTGAGCCGCTGCCGCGCGGTCCGCACGGGGGCGGCGGGCGGCGGGGTGAGGCTTCTGGCGATCTCGGTGGCGACCAGCCAGAGGACGGTCTGGGTGGGGTCGCCGTCGTTGCGCCGGAAGCGCTCGTTGCTCAGTCGGCCGATGACGACGATGCGGTCGCCGGGCTTGAGCGCGTCGGCGGCGTGCTGGGCGAGCGGGCCGGTGGCCTTGACCCAGTGGCGAACCGGTTCGTGGTTGGCGCGGTCGGGGTCGGCCGGAACCTGGACGGAGAGGACGACGACGGCGACCTTGTCGCGGTCGTAGCTCATCCGTGGTTCCTGGGTGAGGTCACCGATGGCGGTGACCGTGGTGCCGAGCATTCGGGCTCCTTTGGTTGGGGTTCCTGGCGGGTTCCGGGGATTTGCCGTTCCCCTCGACCTGCATACTAATCATAACCTACTAACGTCCCGATGTCCAACTGGATCTTGGTCTTGCCGGTGCGCGTTTCGCGCGTGATGGTGGGGCGGAGCTGGTCTCCCCGGGTGCGCGGGCTCTGCCTGCCGGGGCGGGGTGGTGAAGGCAAGGGGCGCTTTTTCCCTTGCCTTCACCACCCCGGTCTGGCACCCGTTGGGTGCGCGGCCGGGGAGACCAGCGGACTGGGGGTTCTCCCCTCCCCGGAGCGCCCGGGTCCAGCAGGATGCTGGCCAGGAGGTCGGGAACCAGGGGTTCCCGGGAGCTGGCGTGCGTGGCGGGCCAGGTGGTGCCGTACGGCCGACGCGCCTGCATCTAGTCGGCGCGCGGCCGTGCGGGACGTGACGGCGTTGCGGGCGCGGGTTTCACTGGCGGCGGAGGTGGCAGGGCGCCAGGGCCAGCGGATGCTGGGCCCCGGCGCCCGGTGTCGGCGGGAGCAACGGTCTGGAGCACGGCGGACCGTCGTCCAAAAGCTTTTTGATCTTGTCTTTTGTCGCGCTACTGCGCTTCGGCGGCGAGGCGCTCGCGGGCCTTACGCAGCAGGTAGTAGGCGCGTGGTCGGTCGATGTCGAGCGTGTCGGCGAGCTGGGCGCCGCTGATGCTGCCGCTCGCGGCGCGGACGGCGGCGACGGCATCGTCGATGGTGGGTTGCGCTCCGCCGGTGCGGCCCGCGCCGGCGCCGAGACCGGGCCGGTCGCGCAGCCACTGGATGATCCGGTGCCGCTTCCAGTAGTAGATCTTGCCTCGGCCGCGGTAGTCCTCGTCGTCGTCGGGGAGCGGCAGGTAGCCGTCCTGCTGCTTGGCCCAGTCGTCCTGGGAGATCTGGACGTAGTACTTCCATGCGCCTTGGCTGACGCCGATGGCGCGGCGGAAGTCCTTGGACGGCAGTAGGTCGTCGGGGTCGCCGTCGAGCAGCCAGTCAGGCACCGGCTTGGGCTCGGTGCTGGCTGCTTTGCGTTCCTTCTCGGCGGCGAAGTGCGCCGTCAGGTCGTCGATGGCGTACCAGTCGCGGCCGTCTTGGCGGTCGAGCGGGGCGGGGAAGCCGGACTCGGCGCGTTTGCTAGGTGCGGCGCGCAGGTTGATGGTGGCCATCGAGACGCCGCCGAGTTCGCAGGCGCCGGCGCGGTCGGTGGCCGGCCGGCCGTCGATCTCGCGGCGCTCCATCGGCGGGCCTCCGGGTGCGGGACGCGCCCGGCGTCGGGGCGGGTTTGGGGGATGGCCAGGCGCCGCAGAGCGGCGACCGGGACCTTGCGGCCCCGGCCCGGCAAAGACCTGGCCATCCTTCAGGAACCCTTCAACCTGCACCGAACGCAGTTCCGTGAGGACGAAAGGACCTCTGATGCTACCGGGACCGTCCATGGGCGCTCTAGGGGGCCGGTGTCGGCGCGGTGTGGTGGGCATGGCGGTCCCTTCGGCGGCCGTCGTGCCCGCCCGGTGGGGGGCACGACGGCCTAGTGGTGGTGGTCAGGCCGCGTCTGCGGCTGGGCGGGTGAGGTGGTCGAGGGCTGCGATCATCCGGGCCGCGCGCAGGCTGCTGATGCCGTCGTTGCGGTCGCGGACGGCGCGGTCGATCCAGGCGTCGTCGAGGCCGTCTGCGCAGCCGATGACGACGTGGGTGCCGAGGTCCCATCGGTGCGCGTTGACGGCGAGGCAGGCGGCGGCCAGCGGGTCGATGTCGTTGGCGTACCAGCGGTAGGCGGTGGGGTCGTGGCCGTGTGCGCGCAGGACGCGGGCGGCGCCGCAGAGCATCGCTCCGGTCCCGGCGGCGGGGTCGAGGATCGACTCCCCGGGCCGGCGGTGCGGCACGCCGGCGAGTTCCGCCATCAGCATTTCGCCGATGAGGCAGTGCGCGAGGATCTCGGCGACCGGTTGCGGGGTGTAGAACGCGCCGCGGGCTGCCGCGCTACTGCGGCTGCGGAGGGTTTGCAGGACGGCGCCGAGCGGGTCGGTGTTGCGCCGTTGATCGGCGTCGTCGGTGAGGTGCATGATCCTGGTGCGAACGGCCACGGTGGCGACGGTGTGGGCACCGTCGAGCTGCCAGTCGGTGGGGTTGTCGAGCAGCCATCCAATGAGCGGCGTGACGCGGACGGCGAGGTCGGGCCGGGTAGTGACGAAGTCGCGCCAGATGCCGCGCAGCAGGGCTGCCGTACCGGCGGGATCGAGCTGGGTGATGAGGCGGGCGGGGTCAGGGCCGTCGGGGTCGTGCCGGGTGCAGAGGCTGAGGGCGGCGACGACGGAGACCGGGATGTGCAGGTCCGTGCCGGTGCCGTGGTGCCGGGTCCAGGCGGCGGCGACGGCCTCGGCGATGCGCCACGCGCGCTGGACGGATTCGGCGGACGCGGCGCGCTGGGCGCTGTTGGTGGTGCTGGTCTGGTCAGGTCGGGGCTTCGGCATGATGGTGGTCTTTCGCTCGGGTCAGAACAGGGCGAGTTGGGCGGCCGGCACGAGGTCGGGCGGCCAGGGCGCGGGCAGATCGGGGTCGCCGTCGCGCTGGCGGATGCGGTCGGCGGTGGCGGCTGCGGCTTCGCGGGAGGCGTGCACGCCGCCGCCGTAGACCTGGTGGCCGCTGGGCCGGCGGCAGTGCCGGCCGGCGGCGGCGTGGCAGGTCGGGCAGGGCAGCGACAGCGGGCAGGTCGCACCGATGGTGGTGGCGTTGCACCAGGGGCAGTGCCGTTCGGTGAGGGCCCGGCCGGCGAGGTCGACGAGCCGGCCGGCGGCCAGGAGCTCTCGGTACCGGTTCTGTGTTCGGGGGCGCGGCATCGCCTGCGTCCGGTCGGGGTCGCCACGCGCTGGCGGCGCCTCGGTCGGTGCCGGGGTATCCCCGGTGTCGTCGTGGTGGCCGGCACCGTGGGTGCTGGTCATCGCTCGCTCCCGATCAGCTGGCGCGGGTCGACGGCTTTCGGGTACTCCGCGGCGGGCAGCCCGTAGCTGGCGCGGCGGCTGCGGCGCAGGCGCCAGGCGTAGCGGTGGTTGCCGGGGTGACGCACGGTGTAGGCGTCGACGGCGTCGAGTGCGCGGCGTAGCCAGGAGCCCGGCTGCTCACCGGGGCGCACGGGTGGGGCGCCGAGTTGCTGCAGGCGCGTGACGACGCCGCGCCAGCCCCGTTCCTGGCCGGTGACCTTGGCGAGGTTGCGTGCGAGGATGCTGGTCCCGTCCGGGAGCATGATCAGCGGCCGGCGGGTGGCACGGCCGAGGTAGGCGGCGTTGTGTCCCTGGTAGATCCAGCCGACGTGGCCGGGCATGATCTGGTTGCCGCCGCGGTAGCGCGGTACGGGGTCGCTGAACGCCACCACGCCGCGGATGCCGCGTGCGGCGACCCGGCGGAACACCCGGCCGAGGAACCAGGTCTCGCCGTTGCCCGGGACAGGATCGAGCAAGATCAATCTGGCGAGTTCGATCGACTCGGTGTAGACGGTGAGGTGCGGGAACGGGGCGAGCAGGACGCGGGGGTGCATGGGGACGGCGAAGGCGGCCACGCCGACGAGTCGTCCCGTGGGCAGCAGTGCGCTCGGGTCGGGGTCGGGGTAGTCGTCGAGGTGCGGGGTGCGGTCGATGAGGCCGTAGCTGAACCGCGCGGCCGGGAACGAGTGCGCGTAGTGGTGTGCGCGGACCAGGCGGGCGGCTCGCTGCTTGTCAAGTTCGACGACGGTGTACCGGCCGGGGTCGAACCCGCCGATGTCACGGTGCCGCCAGGCTGGGGTTCGGTCGCGCCATCGCTGGCACCAGCCGTCCACGGCCGGGCCGGACGGGAGCTGGTTGGTCACCGTGACCACGACCCTGCGAGGTCGAGGGCGGTGCTCGTGGTGACGGCTTCCGCGTTCAGGCTGCGCAGCGGCAGCCTGGGGCGGAAGTCGAGGGCGATGCCGGTGGTGATGGGGTCGTGCGGGCCGGCGGTGGCGACGGCTTCGGCGTAGACGTCGCGCAGTGCGAGGCCGGGGCGGAAGTCGTGGCCGATCGCGTCTTCGAGGTCGAGGTATTCGTGGGCGGCGTCGGGCCGGAGTTGGCAGGCGCGGACGAGGTCGGCGCGGGCGGCGAGGGGGCACAGGGTGCAGGACAGGCGGCGCATGCCGAGGTCGTATGCGGGGTGGTACGGGGCGCGGCTGGCGTGGATGCGGGTCCAGACCTGGTGTTCGGTCCAGGCGTGCACGGGCAGCCAGGTCCAGACCTTGCGGCGGGTGATGTTGGAGGCGGACGGGTCGAACGCGAACGCGCGCTTCTTGGCGCGGGCGGTGGATTCTTCGGCGCGCATGCCGAGGCAGTTGAGAATCCATGCCGGGCGGCCGAGGTTGAGGGCGGCGACGCGTTCGGTCATGTACCGGCGTGCGGGCTGGCGCTTGGTCGCCGAGGTGCAGTAGCGGGCTTGGGGTGAGGGCCAGCGACCGCGTTGGTGGATGAGGTTGAGCAGGCCGGCGTGGTGGCGTCGGACGGCGATGGGGACGCCGTAGTGGGCGGCTTGGGCGGTGGCGAGCTCGATGACGCCGGGCCACTCGACGTGGCCGAGGTCGCAGTGCAGGACGGTGACGCGGTCCAGGACGCCGGCGGCGGCTGCTGCGTTGGCGACGACGTCGAGGGTGGCTTGGGAATCCTTGCCGGCGGAGGAGTCGACCAGGATGAGGTCGAAGCGGGTCAAGTCGATGGTGGTGAGGTGCTGTGGTGCGGTGACCGGTGTGCGGCGTCGGCGGCGGGTGGGTGTGACGGCATGGCGGCGTGCGGCCGCGGGGACCGTGGGCACGTTCGGGTTCCTTCCGGTGTGGGGTTCCTGAGCGGGGTGGGCGTCCGGTTTGCCGTCCGGCCGCCCACCTGCGTGGATGGGATTGTTAGGTGGCGTTGGAGGCTGCGCTGGGTTTCTGCAGGAGTTCACGCAGCAGCGGCGCGAAGGTCTTGTACGACCGGTCGAGGCGGTCTTCGCGTGCGGCGAGTGCCCGGCGTGCGGTGCTCAGGTCGGCGAGTTCATCGCTGACCAGTTCGAGCCATTGAGCGGTGAGGTGGCGCGCGGCGGCGGCGCGGAGCCGGTCGCCGACGTCGACGTGCAGGTTGCGCCAGGAACGCGCGGTGGCGGCGATGATGGCGGCCATGCGGTCGGCGGTGGCTCGCGGCACCCGGTGGATTCCGTGTGGCTCGCGCTCGCGCCCGAGTTCGAGTTTCAGCAAATGGCGCGGGACTGGGCCGGTGCCGCAGGACATGGCGTCGTTGATGGAGACGATGGTGGCGCCGGTGAGCTGCACGCCGTTGAGTACGGGCCGGTCGGGGCGGTGGCGGTAGACCTCGCTGGCGACGGGCAGGTTGGGCCGCTCGGCGGGTCCGTCGCCGAGGATGACGGCGAGGTGGTCCGTGTCCAGACGTAGTGGGCTGGAGGCATTCCAGGCATAGGGGTGGAGTCCGAACCACGGAGTGACGATCAGGACGCCTCGGAATCGGTAGCCGGCGAGCTGGTAGCGGCTGGTGCCGGTGGTGAAGTCGTGGGAGAGCTGGTAGTCGACGGGACCGATGCCGTTGACGATCCAGGTGGCTTTGGTCATGGTGGGCTCCTGGTCGGGTGGTTGCGGTACGTGACGGCGCGCTCGGCGGCGTGCCTGGGGAGGCGAGGGGGCGGCGCGGAGCGCCCCTCGCTCCGGTTCCGGCGCTCGATGCGCCCGGGACCGGATCTGCCACGGCGGTGACGGGCAGGTGGTGCCCGCCCCGGCCGGGGAAGTGCCGGGGCGGGTGTCGGGGGCGGTCAGGCGGCGAGCACAGGCGCCGGTGCGCGGTGCTGGACGGTGACCTGTGTCGCGCGGCTGGCGAACGCGAACGTGCTGTCACGGTCGGAGCGGGCGAGGGTGGCGGTGAACGTGATCCGGGCGCCGGCGTACGTCTCGTGGTCCCAGCCGAGGGCCTGACCGATGGCCGCGGTGCGCGTCACCCAGACGGTGAATCCGCGGTCGTCGCGGACGGTGAGCTTGACCTCGGTGCGTCCGCGGAATCCGGGCCGCTCCTTGGCGCGCTGCACCTCGCCGGTGATCTGCACCCGTCCTTCGGGGGCGTCGGCCTTGCTGCGGTGGGCGGCTTCCTGGTCGCGCATCCTGAGCAACGCGTCGACCTGCTTCGGTGAAAGCTGCACGGTTGCGCGCCGTGACCATCGCTCGGCGATGCTGTCCACAAAGGACGAGACGGGCAGCGTGGTGTCCGTGGCGCGTTCGCGGAGGTAGGCGACTGCGGCGGCGTGGCGCGGGTCGGACTCGGTCCACGCGGCGCGCTGGGCCTGCAAGGCGAGCCGTTCGCGACGCGCCACCGACTCCCCGCGGAGCCGGTCAAGGTAGTCGGCGGTGTCCTCGCCGAACCGGTTGTCCAGGCAGGTCTCCCCGACTGGCACGAGCTGGGCGGTGGGGCGGTGTTCCAGCACCGCGACGTAGCGCAGTCGCGCGCCGCAGTGGTCGCAGCGGCCTCCACCGTCGGTGCGGTTCCAGTGCCCGTCGTGCATCGCCCTGGCCGCGAGGCGTGCCCGCCAGTGTTCCGCGATCGCGGGTGCGTCGCCGAGCTGGGCGGCGATGTCGGCGGCGAGGCTGTGGCGGTCGGCCTGGTCGAGGTAATCGTCGCAGTCGCGTTCCGGCGCGTTGTCGAACGCGCCGACGAAGCGGTAGTCCTCCGGGCGCAGATTGCGCAGGGTGTGAGGGTCGATCCGCTGGAGGTTGCTCACGTGTGGTGCCTTCCGCTGGAGGGGTTCCTGAGTGCCTGCGGGTTTGCCGTCCCGCTTGTTATAATCATAACCTACTAGCTGTACCGGGGCAAGCCGGAATCGGGTTCCGTCGGGCGCTGGGCGTCGCTCTTCGTGGTGGGCGCGGTCTGTTCGGTGTCCTGTGCGGTGAGACGGGTCAGGGTGGCGGCGTAGCGCTCGGGCTCGGTGCGGCGCAGGTGTTCGGCCAGAACGCGGGCGGCGGGTAGGTCGGCGGCGAGTTCGCGGAGGTCGTAGTAGTGCGCGACCCGGTCGAGGTCGGCGTCGGCGCGGGGGTCGTGGGCGGGGTAGCCGGTGTGCAGGTTGAGCCAGCAGTCGGCGGTGAGCGAGCGGGCGACAAGCTTGATGTAGATGCCGCTGCCGCGTTTCTGCTCGGTGATGACGGTACCGAGTCGGTGGATGGTGCCGTCGGCGATGACGATCCGGTCGTCGGGGCGCAGGGCGGCCCGCTGGGCGGCGGTGAGCGTGGCGAGGCGGATGGGCGTGGACGTGGTGGACATGATGGGCTCCTTCGCGTTGGGGTGGGTACGGGCGGTGCGGCGTGCGCCGGGGGAGGCGAGGGGGCGGCGCGCAGCGCCCCTCGCCGGAGTCGGCGCGCTCGATGCGCAGCCGGCTCCGTCCAGCCGCGGACCGCGCCGGCCGGTGCCGCCCCGGCTGGGGAATTGGCGGGCTGGGAGCGGGTTGAACCCTCGGGGCGCCCACTCCCAGCCCTGTCGCCGTTCAGGACTTGCGGGCGACGTCGCCTTTGTAAAGGTCACCTTCGATGTAGGTCAGCAGCGAGCCGTCTCCCGGCGCGCGCATGACCCAGTAGTAGCTCGCTTCGCTCCAGGTGGTTTCCCAACCTGCCTCACGGAGGCACTCGCTGACCGAGAGGTCCCCGCCCCCGCCGGCGAAGAACGCGTCACCCGAGCTGGCTGGGCCGTACCGATTGAGAATGGCGATCACCTCGTCAGCGGTCGTGGCCTTCCGCATCTCGTCACACTGCGCCTCGATTGCTTTCCAGAAGCTGTCCATGTCGTCCGTCCTTTGTGGATCGTTCTCGTGCGTACCGGCGGGGAGTAGCACCGCCGTTGTCTCTCGGGGTTTCTGGCAATGCGGACCGCGCCGGTCGGTCCCCGCCCCGACCGGGGAAGTGCCGGGGCGGGGACCGGGGGCGGTGCTAGGCGTTGGCGATTCGCTCGCGGGCTTCGGCGAGGTAGATCGGCACGTTGTAGGTGCCGAGGTAGCGGGTGCGGCCGGCCGGGTCGATCCACACGCCGTTGTCGATCGTGGGGTCGGTGCCGGTGTCGGCGATGTGCTCGGCGAGCGCGGTCACCTTCGCCTCGAACTCCTCCCACTGCCTCGGGGAGCGCTGCGACATGTCGACCAGCCGGTTGTAGAGCGCGCGCTGCTCGGCGGTGAGCTGCCGGTAGATGCCGCGCAGCCGGAACAGTGCGTCTCCCTCGGGGGTCACGCCGAGCTCGCTCACGCCGGTGTGCTGGACGTGGTCGGCGCTGTCGAGGTAGAGCACCGTCATCAGGCCGTAGATGCTGCCCTTGGCCTTGTTCCAGACCTCGGGCGTCCGCTTCGGGTTGGTGGTCTGGGACATGCACCGCTGCTGGCCCCGCTTCGCGCCTTTCGGCGCGGTCTCGACCCAGTACCGGATCCTGCAGCGGAGTCGGAAACCGTACGGGTAGTCCTCGACGAGATAGGCGGTTTCGGGGCTGGTGTGTCCGTGCAGTACGCGGACCGGTTCGATCGTTTCGAGCGCTTCCATGAGTGGCCTTCCGTTGATGGATTCCTGGCGGGCCGGAGGGTTGCCGCCCCTCCGACCCGCATACTAATCATAACCTACTTAGTGCCCAATGTCGAGCGCGACGGCTAGAAGCCTTCGGCGGCCAGTGCCGCGCGCAGGGCCTCGCGCGGGTCCGCCTCGTCGTCGTACTGGTCGCGCCAGCAGAAGTCGGCGAGGTCGAAAATCGACACGCCGGCACGGCGGCGGCATCCGTAGTCGGCCATGTACAGCCAGGCGGCGAACTTGCGGTCGTTGTCGGCGTACTTCAGGTGTTCGGCGCCCCTGCTGTCCAGGAGGGCGAACAACTGCTGCTGCTTGTCCTCGGTGAGGGTGTCGATCCAGCTCATGACGGTGTCGCTCCTATCTGTCCACTTTCGACAGTCGTCGTGGACTCGGTGGTATGGATGGCGGCGTGTCCGGGGACGGACCGCCCGATGGTTGCGGGGCGGGCGGTCACCGCCCGGTCTGTGCGTAACGGGCGGCGCAGCGCTGGCACATCGAGTGGGCGCCCCAGGTGGCGACCGTGGCGGGTGCGTGGCAGCCGATGGTGTCGCAGGTGTCGAGGTGCACCCGGTTGAGGTGTCGCCACACGCTGCGGGTGATCATCGGGACCTGGTGCGGAATCTCGCCACGGAACAGTCGGTGCACGATCGGACGGCAGTTGAGGCGGATGGTCCACATGTCTCGGTCGGTGCCGGCGGGCGTGTGCTGCTGCACGGTGACCAGGTGCCGACCGTCGATCAGCACTGTGACGTCGCTGCGGTTGTCGATCCGTGGGTGCGGCATGGCGCGGGTGCGGCTGGCGGCCTGCCAGGTGCTGCCGTGCATCGTGACGCACAGTCCTTCGGCGAGAGTGCGCGCGTAGGCGACGAATCCGCACTCAGAGGGGCCGGTGGGCACGGTCGGCACGGCGTTGGTGTCCATGCGCAGGAAGTAGGGGTCAACGGCGTCGACGTGGCCGGCGGCGGTGAGTGTCATCGGTTGCGATCCCTTCGGCTGGTGGGTTCGACGGGCGGTGCGTGGCGGGCGGTAGCGCGGGCGGGCGGGCTCGATGCCCGCTCGTCCGCATCGCTCGGGCGGTTCAGGGCTCGGCGGTGGTGAACTCGTAGGTGAGGCCGTGGCTCGTGGCGAGGTAGTGGACCGCCTCGGCCGGGGTGCCGAATCGGTGCGTGTCGGCGTCCTCGGGGAGCCGTCCGTCGGTGCTGTCGATGCGCCAGCGCTGTGGGTTGTCGGCGTCGCGGACCACGGCGACGAAACAGAAGTCGTAGTCCCACGCACGGACCTCGTCGGCGTCGTGCTCGGCGTAGAAATCGGTGGTGATGTCGTACCCACCACGGCAGAACTGCCAGCGGAGAACCACGTGGGTGCTCGGGGCTTCGTCCATCGGTGCTGCTCCTTCCGGTGGAGCCTCGCCGACGGCCGGAGGCTGGCCGCGACCGTCGGCGAGGGGCTGAGGGTCAGGCGTTGGGTTGGACGTAGGGTCGGTGCCGCGCCGCGCTGGGCATGATGGCCCGGTGGGCGGCCTCGGCGATCAGGTCGGCGGCGGGCCGCATGAGGGTCGTGGTGTACGCGACGGGACGGCCGTTCACGATCAGGCCGTAGTCGCGGATCATCGGCTCAATCGGGTTGGGCTCGCTCGCGAGCACGATCCGGTTGCCGCTCAACACGAACTCGAACTCGACGTAGTCCGGCACCCGCAGCACGGGGTTCAGTTCGGACTGGCGGAAAACCAGCGCCTCGGGTGCGAACCCGAAGACGGTGTGCAGCCGTGCGGCGATCTGGCGGGCGAGGGCCACCGGACCGGCGTCGTTCGGCTGAGGCTCCCCGGAGATCCGGAAGCTGCGCGCCCAGACCGGTTCGGCGTGAGGGGCTGCGTGACGCATGGAAGATCCTTCCGTCGTGATGGGTTCCTGGCGTGCTGCGGGTTTGCCGTCCCGCTTGCTTGCATTATAATCATAACCTACTAACCGGGGAGCGTCAACCTTCTTGGGGGTTGACGCTCCCCGTTCTTGCAGGTCAGGCGTTGATCGGGTACGGCTCGGCGCGGCAGGTGCGGTAGAAGCGCGGCGACGTCGGGACCGTGCACAGCTCCTGGACGTCACCGATATCCCTGAGGGCCTGCGGTCCGTTGTAACCCTCGTTGACAAAGCCGAGGTACCTACCGGCGACGGTGTAGATCATCCAGCCGCGTCGGGGGTTGCCCTCAGCGTCGTTGTTCGCGTCGATCTTGACGGCGCGGAGACTGGCCTGCGTGGTGACGTGACGGATCACCTGAATCTCCCCGTACCGCCGGGCCAGCCTGATCTCGATTGCCGCCGCCGGGTCGTCCGGGTCCGTGATGTCGTCGCGCTGGAGAGCGGCGACGAACCGTTCGGCGGCGTCGGCCGTGGGGAAGGTGTTCACCTCGCGGAACAGGTCGTATCCAGCGGGGGTGTGGAGGCGGGGCACGCGGTCGGCGCACTCGTTGTCGGCGCGGACGAGGATCGTCTCCACGGTGCTGTGCGTCTGGTAGTGGAAGACGTGCAGGTCGCGGGTGACGGTGCTCGACGGGACCGTGGTCGTCACGGTGTGTCCTTTCGTTGGGATTCCTGGCGAACGTTCCGGGTTTGCCGTCCCGTCCCGTTCTCGCTTACATACTAATCATAACCTACTAACGTCGTGATGGCAAATGGGAATCTCTGTTCTCGGCGGCATTTTCGCCAGTGGCGCGTACGCAGGTGGCGCACCGACGTTTGAACATCAAGCTGGGCGGATGGACCATTCCGTCTGCCTGATGCTTGCAATGTCGGGCCGTTGTTCGGGGGTCAAACAGCTTCATCGTTTGACCCCCGGGCAACGGTCTGGCATCCCTTGGGTCAGGCGGGCGGAATGGTCCAGGAGTCCAGCGCCCACCCACGGAGCTGGCAGTTCACCGCGGTCCCCGCCATTCCGGAGCCTGCCCGCCCGGCGAGGGCATTGTTTGTTCTCGACCGGAGGTCGAGGTTCAGCGCAATCCGGCCGCGACGGTCGCGCATCACGGTCCACTCCCACGGTGGTCAATGTCGGCAAGGTCGGTGACGTCTGAGGCCAGCACCTCGCCGAGGAGTTGGATCGCGTCAGCCGGATGCAGTTCGGGTGACGGCATGCCGGCACGACGAATCTCGGTCACCGGTACGCCCGTCGCCAAGGAGAGTGACGAGGATTCTGCCGGTGTAGGCATGCGGGAGATCGCTACGTCGCCGACGTGCAGCGGGATGACTTCGCGCGGCGGTGCGGTCCGCACCCGGGCGCGTCGACCACGCTCAATGGTTATGAGCCCCTGGTGCGCGAGCTCGGCCAGGGAGCGCCGCACGGTATCGACGCCGACGCCGTAGGTCCAGGCGATGTCGGCCTCGGCGGGCAGATCACCACCGGCAGCGACGGCGCCGCAAGCGATCTGCGTCCGCAGGATCTCGGCGAGCTGACGGTGAAGCGGAGTCGAGGCGAACCGATCGATCGACATGCACGCACTATAGGCCATAGGGCCTGACGGTCCGGCCCCGGCACGGGCGGCGGACGGCATCGGACGTTGGACACCGACATCGGCGCCGGCGGGACCCGCCGCGTGACGGCACGAGCGGCCTGACCGAAGCGGGCGGCATCTGGCGTTGGACACCGACATCGGCGCCAGCGAGACGCGCCGTGTGACGGCACGAGCGGCCTGTCCGAAGCGGGTGTCGGGAGGCTGCGTCGTGGCCGTCTGTCTCAGGTCGCACCCTGCTGTTCTACTGCCATAACTGGGGAGGGTCCTCGGCGGGCAGCTCCGGAGTCTGTTCGGTCGGGTCGGCCGCCAAGGCGATGCCGTGGTAGTAGCGCCGGCCCTTGGCCCCCTTGGCGTCTCGAACCCGGTGGCGGTCACGGAGTTGCTGTGTAAGTCGCTTGGCCGAGACCGGTGTCTCACCGGCTTCGGCGCACCAGTGTTCGTAGGCGTCGCGCAGGGCCGCGGTCGCCACCTTGACCAGCGGTTGGTCGGGAGCGACGTGGCAGGACTCTTCGACGAAGCGGCCGACGGTGTCCTGATCGCGTTCGTACGCGGCGGTTGCCGTGCGGACGGACACCGGTTCGGCCAGGCCCCCGCCGTGGTAGGCGACAGCGCCGGCGATGATCCATGCCAGGACGACGGGGGCGTCTTCGGCCAGCCGTTCGCCGAGTTGGCGGTCCTGCCGCTCCGGCGGCACCGCGCGGGAGAATGGAAGCAGACGGACTCTGCGCCAGAAGGCCGGCCCACCGGCGCGGGCGTCGGGCGTGTGGTTGCCCATCAGCCACAGGGTGTGCGTCGGCTGGAACGTGAACCAGTCCCTCCTCATGAACCGGGCCGGAACTGAGTCGCGACCGGTGAGCAGCTTCACCCGTGCCTCGGCGAACCGTTGACCGTCGTCGAGTTCGGAGCAGACGACGAGCCGCGCACCGGACAGCTGCGCCAGTTCGGCGGGGTGGTCCTGGTGTTTACGGACCATCAGCATCTCGGAGGAGCCGGCGATGGCGTAGCCATCCGGGCCGCGACCGAGGGCGTGCATCGCCGCTTCGAGCAGGGTCGACTTTCCGTTCGCGCCGCTGCCGTGGGCGAATGGCAGCAGCTGTTCGAGAACCGCACCGACGGCGGATACACCGAGTAGGCGCTGGACGTAGCCGGCGAGGTCGGTGTCCTCGCCGAATGTCTCGGCGAGGAATTGCTGCCAGGGCTGCGATGTGCCCTCGAAGTCCGGGGTGACGGTGGTGCAGCGGGTGTGCAGCCGTGCCGGGTCGGACGGGATGAGTTCGCCGGTGCGCAGGTCGACAATCCCGCCCGGGGTGTTCAGCTCGTAGGGCCGGGCGTCGAGGTCGGCGAGCCGCACGGTCACAGCCGGGTCGGTGCGTGCCAGCCGCGCCACACCCGACACGCTCCCCGCGGTCAACGACTTCGTGCGGAACGTCCGCCAGGCTCCGCGCTGCGGCAGGCTGCGGATCAGGGCCCGGATCAGCTCGCGGTGGTACTCGGCGTCGTCCCATCGCCACCGACAACCGGTCCACACCAGCCATCGGCCGCGTTCCGGGCAGAACCGCAGCTCGTCGCCGTGCGTGGCAACGAGGGCCCGAGCGAGACCGTCTTCGGTGGCGCCGAAAGAGCCCACGTGCGGCGTCGACGCGCCGGCGGAAGGCCGGGTAGCCGAGGCGTCGGCGCGGTTCTGCGCCGTCACGAGGCCGCCGGTCGGCGCTGGTCGCCGAACCCGGCGTCCCGCAACGCGCGTGCAGCCCTGACGTGGTCGCCACCGTGGAACATCGTGGCGTAGAAGTGGAACTTCGAGACCGGTCGGTGAGCCGCGAACGGTGTACTCGTCGAGAACACGTAAAGCCGGTCCCGGTCGGCCGCATACCCGGTGGACGCCGACACGCCGGACGTCTTTCCGGGGCGGCGCCACAGCCGTGACCGTCCGGACCGCCGTACGAGGGTCCATCCGGCTGGCGTCAGCAATTCCGTCCAGTCCACTTGGCGGTCGAACGCCTCGCCGGGCGGCTCGTCGCGAGTGGCGCTCGGTCGACTGCGGCGGCGGATAGGCGTCGCGGGCGAGGCGGGAGTTCGATCCAGCCGGCGTGCGACGCCGATCAGGGCGGCGCGCTGCCCCGCGGTGATCGTCGGTATCCGATCCGGACGGGAGCCGGCAGAGGCGACCCACGGCCGGCCGGCAGGATGAGCCGCTGCAGGCGACGGCGCGACGATGACATACCCACCCTCGCCGCGTGTCTCGATCCACACCTTGATCTTGTCGGCTGGATCGCGTTCGAGCTCCTCAGGTGTCGCTGGCCGTGCGGCGAGACGAGTGTTGCCCTCGACGTCACCGCCGTCGACTCGGTAGAGCAGGTGCAGCCCGCCGGACGGTGTGCGCTCCGCGTACCCGTCGAAATTCAGCCGATGCCACAGGTCCCCGAGGCCGGCAGTGTGCAGCTCGGCGACGAAGCGGGCCGCAGTGCGCTCGGCCACGGCGCGGCCTTCCAACTCCAGCATCTCCAACTGGCCAGAGACGGCACCGCAAACGACGGCGATGGCGACCCGCCCGGCGGTGAACCAACGGGTGGTCTGGTCACGCGTCGCTCGGTGCTGCTGGTACGTCTTCCAGGCGATCATGGGCGCTTTCGACCCGTCGAGCCGGATCGGGATGACGGCGCAGCCGGCGTCGTACCAGGCCAAAGCGGCGCGGCTGAGGGTGTCACGGTTGACGGTGGTCTCCGGCCGGGGCGGGTACGTTGCTGCATCTGTCACCGGTGCCGCCGCTGCTCGGCTGCGGGCGCTGCGCGGTCGGCGGTCGATGGCGTCGGGTCTGTCTCTGCTGGCAGCGCATCGACGTAGGACTTGAGATCACCGAACCGGACCCGTCGACTGCGTCCGACCTTGACGCTCGGGATTGCGCCGGCGGCGATCAGCTTCTTGACGTAGCTCTTGCTCAGTCGCAGTGCGGTGGCGACCTCGTCAACGGTTAGCAGCAGGTCGGGTACGGCATGGCTCATCGCGGCACCTCACAGAGGAGGTCGTCCGGACGCACGCCGAGACGGGCGGCGACTCTGCGCAGCACCCGTAGTGATGGCATGACCGTGCCAGCCCGCCAGCGGTAGAGGCTGGCGCGGGACACCCCGGCAACCGTGCAGCGTTCGTGGTCGTTGCGGGCACCCAGCTCATCGGCTCGGGCGCAGAACAGCGCGTTGTTGAGAATCACCTGATCGTGGGACGACCGGCGTCCACTACCCCCCGTATCACTCATGACACCCGACCGTAGGTCTCACTAGCGATACAAGGAAGACCAGTCATTAGCTTTTCTTCCTTCGTGAAGCCGTGCTATGGTCTCACTTATGAGACATACGGAGCGCTCAGTTGAGCAGCCCCGACCGGGGAGGAGATGGAGTGTCTATAGCGATACGTATCGTACGTGCGACGTAGGGCCCCATTGGTTGACCGATATTGTGACCGGGTGCCACCAGTCGCCGACGCCCCGCGAAGCCGCGCCTTCGCCGATCTGCTGCGGGCTGCGCGCGCTGCCCGTGGGGCCTCGCAGGAACAGGTCATCGCGCAAACGGGCATCAGCCGTGCGACGTACCTGCGCTGGGAGGCTGGTGATGTCGGCAGGCCCGAGCCCGCGCAAGTCACCGCGGTCTGCCGGTTTCTCGGGATCAACCCGAGCCACGCGGCGCTGGCCCTGGGCTTCGGCGAGGCCGCCGACTACAACGTGGAACCAGACGACGACCTGGTCGCCGACATCCGACGCACGTTGGCCAACACGAAAATCTCGGCGACGGGACTCGCTGCTCTGCGCCACGCGTTGGCCGGCGCCCTAGAAGCGTGGCGGATGGCCATGCATTCGCGAGCACCGCACGAGCCCAATTAGCGCGTGCGCGTCCTTCCGAGAACAACGCAAGCCTAGATCGATCCCACGAGCGCCAGCCGCCTAACCGGTAGGCATCCTGCGTCATGCGCCGCATCCCCGGTAGGGACGCCGTCGCCATGCTGGCGCCGAACGACCCGAGCCGAACACACCCTTGCCGGACGAACCGTGCCCGGCAGCGCTGCTGACCCCTCTGTCGGCAACCCCTCTTCGCCCCTCGCGTGCTGTGGCGCGCCCAACAACCATGGGGTACCCCTCTATGCCACGTCCTCGTAAGGCCCTGCCCGAACCCGAATCGATGGTCGAGATCTACGAAGGTAAGGACGGCAGATTTCATGCGTATGTGCCGGTCGGCACCGGGCCGGACGGCACAGTCGACCGCCGCCACCGCACAGGCCAGACCCACGCCGCAGTCCTAGCGAAGGTCCGCAAGCTCCAAGCCGAGATCGCCGCGGCGGCCGTCGCAAAGCCCGGTCGCGTCCCGCTGCTCGCCGACTTCTTCGGCACGTGGGTCGACGACCCAGACGCCGAATGGCGCTACAACACCCAGACCGGCACCTACTCATGGGCGGTCAAGAACTGGATCATCCCGGAGCTCGGCAGGTGGCGGCTCGACCTGTTGGCCGAGAACCCCAAGGTGATCGAGGACTTCTTCAAGGGCATGGCCCGCGACGAAGACGAGGCAGAGGCAGCCAAGCGAGAGGGCCGCCGGCCGCTCGGTCTGGCCCCGTCCAGCGTGCACACGATCTTCCGCATCCTTCGTGCCGGGCTGAACATTGCGGTCCAGCGGCGGTTGATCGCGCGCAGCCCGATCGAGTTCATGGCGTGGAAGCCCAAACTCGTCGAGGAAGAGGTCACTCCGCTTCTTGTCGACGAGGTGAAGCGCATCCTGACGGTGTGCGAGACGCGCCGCAACGGCACGCGGTTCAGCATCGCCATGCCGCTCGGGCTACGCCAAGGCGAGGCGCTCGGCACACAGTGGTACCAGGCGCCGACCAGCACCCGCGAGAAACCGATCGGTCTCGACCTCGACGGCGGGTGGCTGCACACCCGCAAGCAAACGGAGCGCCGCAAGTGGCAGCACGGGTGCAAAGACCCGCGCGAATGCGCGCGACCGCGCTGCAGGACGACGCCGTGCCCGACGCGCTGGGGGCATGGTTGCGGCAAGCTGCCACAGGAGTGCACGAAGCACCGGGCCGACCGGTGCCCGAAACGGCGGCCGGCGGAATCGTGCCGGCAGCACCGCGACCTGCGCAACTGTGTCAAGGTGTGCCCACCCGACTGCACGGGCCACGCGGACCGGTGTCCCAAGCGCACCGGCGGCGGCATCCGACTCGTCGACACCAAGACCGAGGCCGGACGTCGCCGCGCCGCGCTGGCCCCACAGATGGTCACGAAGCTCCGGGCTCACAAGGCCGAGCAGGACGCGGAACGCCGGGCGGCGGGTGAGCACTGGCAAGATCACGACCTCGTCTGGTGCCAGCTCGACGGAAGCCCGATCGACGCCGGCACGGACCGCCGGGAGTGGAAGACGATCCTCAAGCTCGCTGACGTCCGGGACGCCCGAATCCACGATGGGCGGCACACCGCCGCGACGATGCTGCTCCTGCAAGGCGTGGACGAGCAGACCGTCATGGCGATCATGGGCTGGTCGGACCGCCGGATGGTCCAGCGCTACCAGCACGTGATCGACGAACTGCGCGTCGAAGCGTCCCGCCGCCTCAGTGAACTCCTGTACGGCCCGGACGAGGTTCCGGCACCCAAGCCGAAGAAGAAGAAGAAGGGGAAGGCCGACAAGCAGCGAAAACACAAGAACGTCAATATAGATAATGTTGATTATGCAACCATCCCTGCAACCAGGCCGGGCGAGGCCAAGATCATTCCGTTCCAGAGGTCGGCGTAGGCGGGCAGGCAAAACGCCCCCCACCTGCGGTGGAGGGCGTCGCGTTGCCAGAGCCGCCTAACGGAATCGAACCGTTGACCTATTCATTACGAGTGAATCGCTCTGCCGACTGAGCTAAGGCGGCAACGGTGATTCAGTGTACGGCACGACCCGGGGGCATGCGCGAGGGGATTCCCCGACTCGCGCCGCACGGGTAACGTCCGCCCCGTGATGCCCGACGATATGCCGCCCGCCCCCGGCGAGCTCACCGCCGAGCCGGGCGAGCCGCTGATGCCGCTGCCGCAGCAGGACGAGGGCGGCGACGCGCCGGTCGGGGGCCGTCCCACCGCGCTCGACCCCGACCAGATGGGCTTCACCCCGCGCCGCGCCGTGCCCTGGCTGAGCCCGGTGCTGCTGAGCGGGACGGCGGTGCGGGTGCTGCTGGCCGGCCTGTTCGGGGCGTACCTCGACAAGCGCGAGCTCCAGGACGCCCTCCCGGCCCGCATCCTGCGCGAGGGCCCGGGCTACGCCGGCGTGGTCGGCGACGAGGACTGGCCCGACGGCGGGGAGCTCTGGGTCGACTACGCGGCCGACACCGGTGACGGGTTCAACGCCACCTACTCGATGGCATACCTGCTGGGCCAGCCCGCGCTCCGGGTGGACGGTCACGACCTGCCGCGGGGCGAGGTGCTCGTGCTCGGCGGGGATCAGGTCTATCCGACGGCGAGCGGGCAGCAGTACGAGGACCGCTTCAAGGGCCCGTTCCGCGCGGCCTTGCCGGAGCGCCCGGCCGAGGGCCCGCGGCCGCGGCTCTACGCGGTGGCGGGCAACCACGACTGGTACGACGGCCTGACCGCCTTCCTGCGCCTCTTCGTCCGTGGCGACGAGGGCGGCGTCGGGGGCTGGCAGACCCGGCAGGACCGCTCCTACTTCGCCGTGGAGCTGCCGCACCGGTGGTGGCTGATCGGCCTGGACGTGCAGCCGGGGGCCTACATCGACGATCCGCAGCTGCGGTACTTCACGTCGGCCGCCGCCCGCATGGGCCCGGGCGACCGGGTCATCATCTGCCCGCCCTCCCCCGGCTGGGTGGAGTCCACGGACGACCCCAAGGCCTACGACAGCATCGACTACTTCATCCGCACGATCATCGCCCCCACCGGCGCCGACGTCCGCCTGATGATTTCGGGTGACCTACATCACTACGCCCGCTACTCCCGCCCCGAGCGCGAGCTCATCACCTGCGGCGGAGGCGGCGCGTACCTCTACCCGACCCACGAGCTCCCCGAGCAGATCTCGGTCCCCCCGGTCCGCACCCGCGTGCGCAGCGCCTCCGCGCCGCGGATCTTCAACCTGGAGCGCACCTTCCCCACCAGGCCCCAGTCCCGCGCCCTGTCCTTCGGCGTCTTCTGGCGCCTGCCGTGGCGCAACCCGATGTTCCTCGGCCTGCTGGGCCTGCTGCAGACCCTGACGATGCTCGCCTTCGTCAACGCCGCCGACCGGGTCGTCTCCGGCGTGGAGCAGCGCCTGGTCACCGTCCCGGCCGTGCTGATGGCCGTGCTGGACATCCTGGGCACCTGCCTGCTGGCCATGCCCCACTCCGCCGGCCAGCGAAGGCCCCGCCACTGGCTGCTGGGCGGGCTGCACGGCGCCGCCTTCGTGGGCCTGGCCGCCCTGGGCGCCTGGGCGTGGCTCAGCCTGCCCTTCACCGACCAGCCGTGGCCGCTGCCGCTGCTGTTGGCGATGGTGTTGTACTTCCCGCTGTCCGCCCTGGCCGCCGGCGAGCTCTTCGCCCTCTACCTGGTCATCGCGGGCCAGTTCGACGTGAACGTGAACGAGCTCTTCGCGGGGCAGGGCATCACGGGCTACAAGGGCTTCCTGCGGCTGCACTTCACCGCGGACGGGGGGCTGACGATCTACCCGATCGGCGTACGGCAGACTGCCCGCCGCTGGCGCCCCCACCCGGACGCCGCCCCGGACGCCTCCTGGTTCGCCCCCGCCCACCCGATGGAGCTGCACCTGATGGACACCCCGATCCGCCTGCGGTAGCCCGCCACGTTCAGAGGTTGACCCGCGTGACCCCGGCGATGACGGCGGGCCCGCTCGGCACCCGCGGCGGTTGGTAGCCCAGCTCCGCCAGCGCCCCGCCCCACCGCGCCCGCAGCTCGTCGGCCGCGTCGAGGGCGTCGGCGGCCGGCTGCAGCACCCGCGCGACGATCCGCCCGGCCGCCGCGGTCACCTCGGCCCGCGGCGCGCCCGCCCCCGCCCCGGTAACCAGGGTGACGGCCTCGACGGAGGTGGCGACCCGCGCGATCGCCTCGGCCAGCTCGTGCCGGAACCCGGCCGCCCACCCGGCCAGCGCCTCGACGTATCCGGCGGTCGCGGCCATTCGCCCGGCGATCGTGCCCGGCTCGCTCCCATCCCCGACGTGCTCGGCCAGCGCGTTCCACACCACGCCGAAGGCCTCCGCGCCGCTGCCCTCCCAGGCGCTGCGCCCGACGTCGGCCTCGAGCCGCCCCGGCACCTCCCCGAACCGCTCCGCCACCCCGCGCAGCTCCCCCGCCGCCCGGCGCAGCCCGTTCACGTCGAGCTGAAGTGCGAAGCCGAGCACCTCGGCGGGCAGGCCCCCGACCCGCCGCACGAGCTGCGCGGCGTCACCCTCTGGCGGCAGGCCGCCGTCGGCCAGCACCGCGCCGACCCGCCGGAACAGGTCGTCCCCGACCCCGGCCAGCCGATCGAGCACGTCGGTCATGCCGTCCCCCGCGACTCGAGCGCGGCCACCCGCCGCGCCGCATCGGCTCGGCGCGCAGCCGGCTCGGCGCGCCGCACGGCCATGAGGCGGGCCGCGGGCCGCGCGTCATGGATCGCCGGCAACGCGCTCCCGTGGGCAACCGGCCGAGCGGATGTCACGGTCATGGGGCGCTCCTGGCGTCGTCCTCGACGGAGCGGTATCCGGCCGCCACCTGACGCAGCGCATGGGCGGTGCCGGTCAGCCGGGCGCCGTGCGCGGAGGCCTCGGCGCCGCGGTCGGCCAGCGCCGTCGCCAGCAGCCGGTGCAGGTCGCGGGCGGTCCGGCCGAGGCTGGTGCCGGCATCGCCACCGAGCGCGCGGGCGCCCGGGTCGATGATGCTGAGCGTGGAGCTCGCGGCGGCCAGCTCGTCGCCGGCCTCCTGCAACCGGTGGGCCAGGTCGTCCAGCCGCATTACGCCACCACCCGGCGTCGCTGGACCCGGTCGCTCGCGGCTGCCCGGGCTTGCCTCCGCGGCGACGTCGTCCGGGCGCGGTGCCGGCGCGCGCCGGTGTGGTGGGCCGCCGATCCCGCGGCGGGCGTGGGCCGGACCGTCATGACAGCTTGCGATAGTCGGCGAAGTACTCCTTGTGGAGCTTCTCGCGGGCCCAGGCCGCGGCGTCCGCCGCCGCGGTCACGGCGTCCTTGACCGCCTTCGCGACCGACTCGCTCGTGCGGTTGTGCAGCGGCCCGTCGATGCGGACATCGCGGATCGTGCCGTCGGCGGTGACGCGGACCTCCACCAGATCGTCGGCGGAGCGCACGGTCACCTCCACCGTCCTGGCCGTCTTCTCGAACTCGGCATGCAAGGCCTCGATTCGGCGGTATCGCTCTACCGCTTCCTCGATCCACGTCTCATCGATGTCGCGCCCCATGCCACCTCCCCCGCGTGACCGTACGACACCGCCCGGTCACCACGGAAGACCGAATCCAAGCCTGTGGATAACTTTTGCCGGGCATCAGGGCAACGGGACGGGCGTCAGGCGGCGGGGCCGGCGGCGGTGAGATCGGCCGCGGCCACAGAGAGAGGGCGATGCGGGCCTCGATGGCGGCGCGGCACTCCAGGACGAGGTGAGATCAGCCGCGCCACAGCGAGAGCATCATGGCCTCCACGGCGATCCGGGGCTTCACGTTGGCCTCGATGGCGACGCGGCACTCCAGGACGGCCTCCAGGCGGCGCAGGGTGCTCTCCGGCGTCCACTTCTCGGCGGCGGCGTCGGCCAGTTCGTCGATGTCGCCGTGGACGGGGGCCACGTCGGCGGCGAAGGAGTGGGCCAGGACGTCGCGGTAGAAGCCGGCCAGGTCGACCAGGGCGCGGTCGAGGGCGTCGCGCTGGGCTCGGGTGGCGCGGGACTTCTGGCGGCGCTCCAGGTCCTTCAGCTGGCCCGCCGAGCCGCGGACCGCGCCCGCGGCGCCCTTGCCGGTGCCGCCGGCGCCCAGGGCGGTCTCCAGGGCGGCGCGCTCCTTGGCGTCGACCTCGACGACGGTCGCGGCGGCCTCGGCCTCGGCCGCCTCGATGAGCGCGCTCGCGGCGTCGAAGGCGGCGCCGATGCCGGTCAGGCGGCGCGGCACGGCGAGCACGGCGTCCCGGCGGCTGCGGGCCTGCGGGTCGCGGGCCAGCCGCCGGGCGCGGCCGACGTGGCCCTGCGCGGCGGCGGCCGCCCAGGTGGCGGTCGGCTCGTCGATGCCGTCGCGGCGGTGCAGGACGGTGGCGATCGCGTCGGCCGGGGGCTGGCGCAGCGGCACGACCCGGCAGCGCGAGCGGATGGTGACCGAGATGTCGTCGGGGTGGGTGCTCGGCGTGCACAGCAGGAAGACCGTCCGCGGCGGTGGCTCCTCGACCGCCTTGAGCAGCGCGTTGCCGGCCGCCTCGGTCAACCGGTCGGCGTCCTCGACCAGCAGCACCTGCCAGCGGCCCTGGGTCGGCGAGCTGGCCGCGCGCAGCACCAGCGCGCGCATCTCGCCCACCGCGATGGACAGGCCCTCCGGCACCACGAACCGCACGTCGGCGTGCGTGCCCCCGAGCGCCGTGTGGCAGGCCTGGCAGTTGCCGCAGCCGCCGTGCGGGCACTGCAGCGCGGCGGCGAACGTCCGGGCGGCCACCGAGCGGCCGGAGCCCGGCGGCCCGGTGAACAGCCACGCATGGGTCATCGCCTGCTGCCCGGCGGCGTCCGCAACCCCGCCGCGCACGACCGCGTCGGCCGCCTCGACCGCCCGCGACAGCGTCGCCACGGCGTCGGGCTGCCCGATCAGCTCGTCGAAGATCGGCGGCGTCATGCCCGCGCACCCCTTCCCGACCACAACGCCCGGACCGCGACAAGGCCGGAAGACCAGCACGCCGAAACCAGGGCGGCAGGCGCGGGACGAGGGGTCATGTCCGCACACCCGATCGGCGCAGGCTCCACGCCGAGCCCCCACGTGCGGCAGACGCGGGACGACGGGACATGCCCGCGCGCCCCTTCCCGACAGCAGCTGCCGGGGCGGCGACGGGGCCGGGAGGCGGGGGCGGGCTCATACTCGCGAGCCCTTGCCGGATAAGTCGGACGCGGTCCCGTCGCCGGCCTCGTCGCCGGTCAGCGTGGTGGCGACCTGGGCGGCGTCGTGCAGGACGGTGTCGATGGAGGACTCGTACTCCGGGATCAGGTGGCGGAGCCGCTGCAGCACGCCCTCGGCCAGGGCGTCGATCGACTTGGTCGCGTCGAGCACCAGGTAGCGGCTCGGGTCGGCCGAGGCCAGGTCGAGGAAGGCGTAGCGCACGCGCTCGTGGAAGGCCAGGGACTCGCTCTCCAGCCGGTCGGCCTCGCCGCGGCGGCCGGCGCGGGCCAGGCCCACCGCCGGGTCGAGGTCGAGCAGGACGACCAGGTCGGGCTTGAGGCCGCCGGTGGCCCACTTGGACAGCCAGGACACTTCCTCGACGGGCAGCGTCCGGCCGGCGCCCTGGTAGGCCAGGGACGAGTCGACGTAACGGTCGCTGATGACCACCGAGCCGCGCTCCAGGGCCGGGCGCACGACCGAGGCCACGTGGTGGGCCCGGTCGGCGGCATACAGCAGCGCCTCGGCCCGCGGCGTCAGCACCTCGCCGCCGTCGGCCGGGTGGTCCAGCACGAGGCGGCGGATGCCCCGGCCGACCGGGGTGGCGCCGGGCTCGTGGGTCACGACGACGTCCCGCCCGATCCGGCGCAGCGCCTCGGCCAGCTGGTCGACCTGCGTCGACTTGCCGACCCCCTCGCCGCCCTCGAAGACGATGAACAGGCCCTGCACGGCCTTGGGGTCGTCGGGGCTGAGCGGACGGCCGCGGATCGAGCCGAGCAGGTCGGGCAGGATCGGCACGCCCGGCTTGTCGTCCATCTGGCGCAGTGCGAACAGCCCCGCGAACACGCCGAAGATGCCGGCGATGGCCAGCAGCGGCCGGGTGCTGGAGACGTCGAAGTGGTAGAAGCCCAGGTCGATCTTGCGGGTGCCGCCGGCGCCGACGATGACGCTGGACAGCGAGATGGTCAGCATGAGCACCACGCGCGTGCCCATCTGGACGAAGGCGAAGGCGCGGCCGCGCATGTCGTCGGCCACCTCACCGCCGAGCAGCGTGGTGCCGGACAGGAAGGCCATGCCGGCCCCGGCGCCGACCAGCAGCGCGCCGCCCACCGCGATGGCCAGGTGGGTGGCGAAGGCGAGGATCAGCACGGAGCCGGCGGCCAGGATGATCGACAGGCCGAACCAGCGGCGCCGCGACAGCGCGCCGACCAGCTTGGGGCCGGTCGCGATGCCGACCCCGAGACCGAGGAAGAGCACGGCGAAGAGCAGCGCGAACGCGGCGTCACCGGCGCTGAGGGAGACCGCGTAGAACTTCGCGGTGCCGACCACCACGCCGCCGCCGGCGAAGGCGCCGAAGATGCCCAGCACCAGGCCGCGCACCAGCGGGGTCCTGCTGACGAAGGCCCAGCCCTGGGTGAACTCGCGGATCATGCCGGGCTTGCGCTGGACCGCGGCGGTGCGCCGGCCGCTGATCTCCCGGATGCCGAAGAAGACGGTGGCCGCGGTGGCCAGGAAGGTGAACGCGTTGAACCACAGCGCCACGTTGGACGGCTGGGCCCAGTGCGGCTCGTCCTTGCCGAAGACGGCCAGCACCAGCCACTGCAGCCCGATGAGCACCAGCGCGGCGGCGACCGGGGTGATGCCGTAGGTCGTGGCCAGGGTCAGCTGGTTGGCGGTCTCCAGCCGGGCCCGGGGCAGCAGGTTGGGCACCGACGCCTCCTTGGCCGGCGTCCAGATCATCGCGACGGTCTCGATCACGAACGTGGCGATCGCGGTCCAGCCGATGACCAGAGCGGGGTCGCGGGTGACCAGCGCGGCGGCCGGGATGGAGGCGAAGAAGACGAAGCGCAGCAGGTCGCAGACGACCATCGTGTAGCGCCGGTCGAACCGGTCGGCGAACACGCCGGCCACCGGCCCGAGGATGAGCGCGGGCAGCAGCCGCACCGCGATGACCGAGCCGAACGCCAGGCCCTGGGCCGTCGAGTCCTTCACCTGCGAGGCGGCGAACGTGGAGGCGGCGAGCAGGCCGAGCCAGTCCCCGAGGGACGACAGGCCGAGCACCGCCCAGAGCCGGCGAAAAGCCCGGATGCGCAGGACGGCCTGGAGTTCCCCGAACCCGGAGAGATCGCTGCTGGCGATGGCGGCCACCTCCTCTTCTTCCGGTCTCACGCTACAGGTCACCCCCGACAATTCCGGAAGCGCGTGGCGTTACGCGAGGTTCTTTCATATTCCTCGTCGTCTCGGTACGGTGAGGCGTGTCCAGCTCCCGCTCCGCCTTGCGGGCCCGTTACGACCGGGCCACCGCCGATCTCGACCCGCCCTTCGTGATCGTGGATCTCGACGCCTTCGACGCCAACGCCGCGGCCCTGACCGCCCGTGCGGCGGGCAAACCGCTGCGGGTGCCCAGCAAGTCGGTGCGCGTCCGCGCGCTCATCGAGCGGACCCTGGACCGGCCGGGCTGGCGCGGCATCATGGCGTTCACCCTTCCGGAGGCCATCTGGCTGGCCGAACAGGGCGTGGCCGACGACATCCTCGTCGCCTACCCCACCGCCGACCGCGCGGCCCTTCGCCGCCTGGCCACCGACGAGAAGCTGGCCGGCACCGTGACCGTCATGGTCGACGGCGCCGAGCAGCTCGACCTGGTCGACGCGCTGATCCCGGCCGCCCAGCGGGCCGCGCCCGTGCGCGTCTGCATCGACCTGGACGCCTCCTGGAAGCCGGTGTCCGCCGTGCACATCGGCGTGCGGCGCTCGCCCGTGCACAGCCCCGCGCAGGCCGGCGCGCTGGCCGCGGCGATCGCCGCCCGGCCCGGGTTCCGGCTGGTCGGGGTCATGTCGTACGAGGCCCAGATCGCCGGCCTGGGCGACGCCCCGCCCGGGCGGCCGGTGCGCGGCGCGCTCATCCGGGCCATCCAGGCCCGCTCCATGCCGGAGCTGGTCGCCCGCCGGGCCGCGGTGGTGGCCGAGGTGCGCCGCCACGCCGAGCTCGAGTTCGTCAACGGCGGCGGCACCGGCAGCGTGGCCGCGACGGCCGCCGACCCGGCCGTGACCGAGGTGGCTGCCGGCAGCGGGCTGTTCGGGCCGTGGCTCTTCGACGGGTACCGCAACTGGCGCCCCCGCCCCGCGGCGCTGTTCGCCCTGTCCGTCGTGCGCCGCCCCAACCCCGCCACCGCGACCGTGCTCGGCGGCGGCTGGATCGCCTCCGGCGAGACCTCCCCGACCCGCCAGCCCCTGCCGTGGCTGCCGGAGGGCCTGCGCCTGATCGGCACCGAGGGCGCCGGCGAGGTGCAGACCCCGCTGGTCGGCCCGGGCGCCGCGCCCCTGCGGGTGGGCGAGCGGGTGTACTTCCGCCACTCCAAGGCCGGCGAGCTGTGTGAGCACGTCAACGAGGTACACCTCGTGCAAGGGGAGAACATCGTGGACGTGGTGCCGACGTACCGGGGCGAGGGCAGAGTGTTCCTGTGACGCGCTGGCGGCAGGCGATGGAGGCGGCGCTGTACGGCCCGGACGGCTTCTTCGTCCGTTCCCGTCCCGCCGCGCACTTCCGCACCAGCGCGACCGCCTCGCCGCTGTTCGCCGGGGCGGTCGCGACCCTGCTCGGCCGCCTCGACGAGGCGCTGGGCCACCCGGACCCCCTCGACCTGGTCGACGTCGGGGCCGGCCGCGGCGAGCTGCTGACCGGGGTGCTGGCCGCGCTGCCGGAGCAGGTGCGGGCCCGGGTGCGCGCCACCGCCGTGGAGAAGGCGCCCCGACCGGGTGAGCTGCCGTCCACGATCGGGTGGACCTCCAGCCCGCCCACCGGCGTCGTCGGGCTGCTCGTGGCGACCGAGTGGCTGGACAACATCCCGGTGGAGATCGTGGAGCTCGATGCGCATGTGCGGCCGCGGTACCTCCAAAGCTCCCCCGACGGCACCCTGGCCCTCGCCCCGGGCGGACTCGACCCCTCCGACGCCGCCTGGCTGGCCCGCTGGTGGCCGCTCGAGGGCGCCCCGCCGGGCGCCCGGGCGGAGATCGGCGCCCCTCGCGACGAGGCCTGGGCCGCGGCCGCCGGCTGCGTGGCGCGCGGCCTGGCGCTGGCCGTCGACTACGGCCACGTCGCCGCCGACCGGCCCCTCTTCGGCACGCTGACCGGCTTCCGGGACGGCCGCGAGGTGCCGCCGGTCGCCGACGGCTCCTGCGACCTCACCGTCTCCGTGGCCCTGGACTCCCTCGGCTCGCCCACCATGACCCAGCGCGAGGCCCTGCGCCTGCTCGGTGTCGACGGCGCCCGCCCACCCCTGGCCCTGGCCTCGAGCGACCCGGCCGGCTACGTGCGCGCACTGGCCCGCGCCTCGGCGGCGGCCGAGCTCACCGACCCGTCGGGCCTGGGCGGGCACCACTGGATACTGCATTGGGTATGACCGATGGTCATACTCGCGGTACCATATCGGCCATGACAACAAAAGTGACGCTCTCGTTCTCCGACCAGACCATCGCCGACGCCCGGCACTGGGCCGAGCGCGACGGGGTGTCGCTCAGCGCGTGGATCGACCGGGCGACCCAGGAGCGGGCCCTGCGCGAGATCTTCAGCGCCCACGCCGAGGCGGTCCGGCGGGCCAAGGTCGACCTCGACGCCACGGCACTCGCCGATGAAGAGGAGATCGCGCTCGTGGACGCCGAGCTATACCGTGGACGGCGTGCGTCGCGGTGAAGTGTGGCTCATCAAGGGGGCGCGGGAGCGCCTGGGTCTGATCGTCAGCTCAGACGTGTTCAACAGCACGGACGTCCCCGTGGTCATCGTGGCCGAGGTGACCGACGCCGAGGAGCTGCGCGACTCGCCGCTCGCGGTGGAGCTCGACGAGCTCGTGGTGATGCCCGACCGGCTCTCCTCGCCGCTGAAGCGGTGGTTCGTCGAGCGGGTCGCGGTCGCTGACACCAGCACCATGCACAACGTGTCGCGCGCGCTGCGCATCCTTCAGGACCTGTAGCCGGGGGCTCTAGGCTGGCGGGTATGACGTCCGAGCTCACCGTCGGCACCGGGGCGGGTCTCGACACCGCCGACATGGTGCTCAACATCGGGCCCCAGCACCCGTCGACCCACGGCGTGCTGCGCCTCCGGCTCGTGCTGGACGGCGAGCGGGTGATCTCCGCCGAGCCGATCATCGGCTACATGCACCGCGGCGCCGAGAAGCTCTTCGAGGTGCGCGACTACCGGCAGATCATCATGCTGGCCAACCGGCACGACTGGCTCTCGGCATTCTGCAACGAGCTCGGCGTGGTGCTGGCCGTCGAGCGGCTGATGGGCATCGAGGTGCCGGAGCGGGCCGTGTGGCTGCGCACCGCCCTCGCCGAGCTCAACCGGGTGCTCAACCACCTGATGTTCCTCGGCTCGTACCCGCTGGAGATCGGCGCCATCACGCCGGTCTTCTACGCCTTCCGCGAGCGCGAGACGATCCAGGCCGTGCTCGAGGAGGCCTCGGGCGGGCGGATGCACTACATGTACAACCGGGTCGGCGGGCTCAAGGAGGAGGTGCCGGCCGGCTGGACCGGGCGGGCGCGGGCCGCGATCGACCAGGTGCGCCGGCGGATGCCCGACCTGGACTCGCTCATCCGGCGCAACGAGATCTTCCTGGCCCGCACGGTCGGCGTCGGGGTGCTCAGCGCGGCCGAGGCCGCCGCCTACGGCGCGTCCGGGCCGGTCGCCCGGGCCTCCGGGCTGGACCTCGACCTGCGCCGGGACGAGCCCTACCTGGCCTACGGCGAGCTGTCGGTGCCGGTGGTGACCCGCACGACGGGCGACTGCCATGCGCGCTTCGAGGTGCTGCTGGATCAGGTGTACGTCTCCCTCGACCTCGCCCAGCAGTGCCTGGACCGGGTGGATCAGCTGACCGGGCCGGTGAACGTGCGGCTGCCGAAGGTGGTCAAGGCGCCGGAGGGCCACACCTACGCCTGGACCGAGAACCCGCTCGGCGTGAACGGGTACTACCTGGTGTCCCGCGGCGAGAAGACCCCCTGGCGGCTCAAGCTGCGCACCGCCTCCTACGCCAACGTGCAGGCCCTCTCCACGCTGCTGCCGGGCACCCTGGTCCCGGACCTGATCGCGATCCTGGGCTCGATGTTCTTCGTCGTCGGCGACATCGACAAGTAGGGCATTACGCTCGATGCGCGACATGTCGGGCGCTGGCGCGCCACGACATGTCGGATTTATACGGTGCCAGGGTATAAATCATGCCGCATCGGACTTGATCTTGGCAAGGTGGCGCAGGGCGACCACTGGCACTGACGGAGGATCCTCAACGCCAGCGGTCGTCGTTGCCCTCGAAGTCGACGATCGGGTGGGCCGGGCGGCCACCGCGGTCCCCGTCGCGGCCGCCGTTCCAGCCGTACTCCTCGTCGTCCTCGGCCGACCGGGACCGCCGCGAGACGCGCTCCTCGTCGCGCCGGGCGCTCTCGCCGGAATACTCACCCCAGCGCGACGCGGACTCGGCCGGCGAGGCGGGCAGCGCCTGCGGGCCGCCGCCGAGCGCGGGCCGGTCCCGGCGCACCTCGGACCAGCGGGTCGCGCCGGTCTCGTCCCGCCGGGCCTCCTCGTAGCTGGTCTGGGACCAGTGCGCATCGGCCCGCCGGTGCCCGCCGGTGGTCGGCTCCGGGTCGTGGGTCCCCCGGTCGCGGTCCCGCTCCCGGCGCGCCTCGGAGCGCCGCGGGCTCTCGGTGAGCCGGCTCTCGGTGCCCGAGCCGTAGCGGGGGGCCTCGAACCGGTCGTCGTCGCGGTCGTCGCGCTCGTCGTGCCGGGAGCCGTGGCGCCCGCCGCGGCGTTCGTCGTCGCGCTCCTCGATCGCCGCCCGGTGGCCCCCGGCCTGGCTCTCCTCCGGGTAGTACTCCTCGTGCCGCACCGTCGCCCAGCGGTCCTCGATGCGCACGTGGGTGCCGGTCTCATCGGCGTGGACGGCGGAGCGCCGCTCGCCCATGCGCAGCTCCCGCCCGCCCCGCTCGTCGCTGTGCACGGAGGCCCAGCGGTCGGTGGTGCGCATGCCCGTGACCTCGCCGTCGTCGTCGGGGTCGTGGGCGCGGCGCCGGCCGCCGCGGCGCTCCACGTCGGCGCCGCCGCGGGGCTGGGTCTGCGGCCAGTCGCCGCTGTGCGCCCGTTCCATGCGCTCGTGCAGCAGCTGCTCGCTCCAGGACTGCTGCTCGCGGTGGTCGTCGCGCACCCGGTCGTCGCGGCGCTCGATCCATTCGCCGCGCTCGGATCGCTCCGAGCGGCCGACCCGCTCGGGCCGCTCGGCCCGCTCAGGGCGGTCGGAGCGGTCGGAGCGCTCGGGGCGCTCAGGGCGATCGGGCCGGTCGTGGCCGCGCTCCGGGGCGCGGGGCGGGCGCTCGCGCTCGTCGGGGCGGGCCGGGATCCGCTCGGCGCGGTCCGGGCGGCGCTGCTGCGGGATCTCGGGGCGCGGGCCGGGGCCGGCGCCGTACACGGTGCCGGAGCGCGCCTCGGTCGGGTCGACAACCATCGTCTTGGTGGTGACCTGCACCGTCTCCGTGTGCCGCAGCACGCCCTGGGGCACGGCGGCCGAGCCGGTGGGGTGCGGCGCCGGCAGCGGCTGGGAGGCGGCCCGCTCCAGCTGCGCCCGCATCGTGTCGACCTGGTGCCGCAGCGCGTCGACGGTCTCGTGCAGGCCGCCGATGCGCTCCATGAGCTGACCGTGGGTGGTCCTGGCGGCGTGCGTGATGTCGCCGCGGATGTCCGCGCGGACGTGGTCGATCTCCTCGTACACCAGCTCCTCGACCTCACCACGGACCGTGTCGCCGCTCTGGCGCAGCGCGATCGACAGGCCGATGAGGACCACGACGAGCAGGGCCAGGACGGCGGCCAGTTGCAGCAGGAAACCGCTGCCGACGAGCAGCAGCAGGGCGGCGAGCGGGGAGAGGCCGACCCCGCCCCAGAACAGCAGCGGGAGCAGCTTCGTGCTCCGCTTCACCCCGGGTGCGTCGGGGGCTTGCGCGGCCGGCATGAGCAGAGAACTTACCCCGTCCTCAACACAAACGAAACGCCCTCTCGTCCCGGGCGGACGAGAGGGCGCGCGTTCGGCTGTCCGCGCTGCTAGCCGAGCGAACCATCCGAGGAGAAGACCAGCACGAGCGAGGCGTTGCCCTTCTTCAGGGCGTCCTTGCTCTGCGGGCCGCCGGCGTCCAGGCTCAGCACCTTGCCGAACTGGATGCCGTATGTCTTCTGGAGGCCCACCTCGCAGAACGGCCGCTGCGGGCACTCCGCCGGGCCGCCCAGGACGGTCGCCTGGCCCGAGCACTTCGCGGCGAAGTCGCTGAGGGTCTTCACGCTGTACTTCGAGGCGAACTCCGACGTCACCGCGAACGCGTTGCCGTCGGTCGCCTTGGACGCCTTGCCGAAGGACAGGCCCTGCTTGCCGCCGAGGTCCTTGAGCGCGGTCACCGTCTTGTCGACGTCACCCGAGGCGAGCGTCTTGGCGTCCTTGCCGTTGACCGTCTGGTTGATGAACTCGGTCAGGGTCGCGGCGTACTCCGGGACGACCTGGATGTCGCCCTTGGTCAGCTGCCCGTAGTACACCTCGCGCTTGCCGATCGTCTGCACGGTCGCGTCGTAGCCCGCGGCCTTGAGGACGATCTCGTAGAGGGCGCCGAGGGTGGCGCTCTCCGAGAAGTCGGCGGCGCCGATCTTGACCGCCCCGCCCTTGCCCTTCTCGATGCCGGTGGTGAGGTTCTCCGCCTTCGCGAAGTCCTCGGCCGCCACCTTGGAGGTCTTGCGGTCGACGTCGACCGCCTTGTTGAGCGCGATCAGCTTCTCGACGGTGAGCGCGTCGGAGACCTTGTCCAGCGCCGCGACGAGGGCCGGGTCGGCGACCTTCGTGTTGACCGCCGGGATGACGTTGTCGGCCAGTTGGAGCTTCTTGTCGTCGTCCAGGACCACGAGCTTGTCCCCCGCCACCGGGGCACACCCCGCCCCGTTGACGCTGGCCGGCGCCTGAGTGCCCGAGGAGCCCTCCTTGCCGCAGGCGGCGAGGCCCAGCGCGGCAAAGCTGAGAACGACTCCAAGGGTGGCGCGCATGGCTGTACGCAAAATGGCCCGCCTTCCGTGTCCCGGCGCGATCACTGTGACCGGCCGCGTGTCCGACGGACGGCGCTATCGGCTATCAAGCCCGCCCGCTCCAGATAGGCAACTCCGGCGATGGAAATTCGGCAACCGCACCCAGGCACGTTTTCGTAACAACCGGTTATGGAGTCCTCGCCGCAGCGCTCAGGAGCGGCCCGCGGCCCGCCGTAGCACCTTTGGTGTGACTTTCCGCTCTATGACGGCCATCACTGCGTCGGCCAGCAGGGCGAGGCCCGCCACGAGAATCGCGCCGGCCAGGATCTGCCCGCCGTGGCCCGGCCCGAGCCCGAAGCCGGCCGAAATGATCATGCCCAGGCCGCCGCCGTTGACCGCGGTGGCGAGGGTCGCCGTGGCCACCACCGTCGTGGTCGCGATCCGCAGGCCGGTGGCCAGGAACGGCACGGCAAGCGGCAGCTCGACCCGCAGGAGGCGCTGGGCCGAGGTCATGCCCATGCCGCGGGCCGCCTCGCGGACCTCCGAGTCGATCTCGCGCATCCCGGTGTAGGCGTTGGCCAGCAGCGCCGGCAGCGAGAACACGGCCAGCGCGATGATCACGGCCGGCTTGCCCAGGCCGATCGGGGTGAGAGTCAGGATGGTGAGCAGCGCGACGACCGGGATCGCCTGGGTCAAATTGGACAGCAGGACGATCACGCCGGAGGCAGCGCCGCGGCGGCCCAGCGCGATGCCCAGCGGCCAGGCCACGACGCAGCCCAGCAGCACCGCGACGACCGAAATTTCGACGTGTTCCTCGAGCCGCTCGATGATCCCGCCCGGATTGGTCCAGTTCAGCGGGTCGTTGAACCAGACGATGGCATCGCCGATCACGCTCATGCCGAATCCTCCGCTTCGCTCCGGCTCCGGCCTGAGCTGACCCCGCGCTTATTGTGAGCGGCCTCTCCGCTTCGCTCCGAACCGCTCATGCCGAATCCTCCGCTTCACACCGGCTCCGGCCTGAGCTGACCCCGCGCTCTCCGCTTCGCTTCGAACCGCTCATGCCGCGCGCCTCCTCGCCCAGGGCGTGAGCACCCGGCTGACCAGGATCAGCAGCACGTCGAGGATCAGCGCCAGCCCGACGCAGAGCACAGCCGCGGTGGAGATCTCGGCCTTGTAGTAGTTGTTGCGGAAGCCCGCCAGGATCAGCCCGCCCAGGCCGCCCTGCGACCCGACGATCGCGCCGACCGTGACCAACGCCACGGTGGAGACGGTGGCCAGCCGAAGCCCGGTGAGGATGCCCGGCAACGCCAAGGGCAGCTCGACCCGCCAGAGACGAGCCAGCCGGGTGTACCCCATGGCGGTGGCCGCCTCGCGCACGTCCTCGGGCACTTGCAGCAGGCCGGTGAGGGCATTACGAATGAGCACGATCAATGCGTACGACGTCAGGGCGACGATCACCGGAGAGCGCCCGGTGCCCATGAACGGGGCCAGGAAGGCCAGCAGGGCCAGCGACGGGATCGTGTAAAGCACGCCGGCTGATGTCAGAATCGGCGTGGCGAGCGGGCGTACCCAGTACGCCAGCACCGCCAGCGGTATCGCGATGACCACCGCGATGGCGACCGACCACACCGTGATCACCACGTGGTCGAGGAGGGCATCCCGCAGCGTGTCGGAGTTGTCCCGGACGTACGACCAGGAGAACCAGGGGTTGCCCACCTCCCCGTGAGCCAGGAAGGACATGCGTGGACGTTACCGCGAAGACCGACGCCGCGCCGATCGCGCTCGATCGGTTGCGGAAGGTGTATCCGGACGGCACGGTGGCGGTCGGCGAGCTGAGCCTCGAGATCGGCAGCGGCGAGGTGACGGTGCTCATCGGCCCCTCGGGCTGCGGCAAGTCGACCGTGTTGCGGATGGTGAACCGGCTGATCGAGCCCTCCGACGGGCGGATCCTCATCGACGGGGCCGACGTGACCACCGCCGACCCGGTCCAGCTGCGCCGGACCATCGGCTACGTGATCCAGAACGTCGGGCTCTTCCCGCACCAGACCGTGCGGGCCAACGTCGGCACCGT
Source organism: Dactylosporangium sp. NPDC051485 (assembly GCF_040682015.1). NCBI lineage: Bacteria > Bacillati > Actinomycetota > Actinomycetes > Micromonosporales > Micromonosporaceae > Dactylosporangium > Dactylosporangium sp. NPDC051485. Next base: position 1,111 of record NZ_JBFAZW010000019.1, on the reverse strand, counting down.
CCCGCGGATGCTCGGCTGGGACCGCGCGCGCATCGCCGAGCGCACCGACGAACTGCTCGACCTGGTCGGGCTCGAGCCATCCCGCTACGCCGCGCGCTACCCGCACGAGCTCTCCGGCGGGCAGCGGCAGCGGGTCGGCTTCGCCCGCGCCCTCGCCGCCGACCCGAAGGTGCTGCTCATGGACGAGCCGTTCTCGGCCGTCGACCCGATCAACCGGGGCCGGCTGCAGGACGAGTTCCTGCGGCTGCGCGAGTCGGTGCGCAAGACCACGATCCTGGTCACGCACGACCTGCAGGAGGCGATCAAGCTCGGCGACCGCATCGCGGTGCTCTCCGATCACGCGCAGCTGCAGCAGTACGCCACACCCGCCGAACTCCTCGCCCGGCCTGGCAACGAGTTCGTCGAGCGGTTCGTGGGCGAGGACCGGGGGATCATGCGGCTGTCGGTCACCCCGATCCCCACCGACGGGCTGCGGCCGGTCGCGCAGGCCGGCGAGGGCGCGCCCGTCGTCGCCGCCGGCGCCACCCTGCGGGAGGCCTTCGGCGCGATGCTGGCGGCGGGGCGGGGCGCGGTGGTGGTGCAGGACGGCGACACCCCGCTCGGCGCGCTCACGGCGGCCGATGTGCAGGTCGCGCTGGCCTCGGCGGCGGTGCAATCGGCAGCCTGAGCGGTCGCCCGCCGCCTGCTCGCCACCCGCTTGCGCGCTCTCCGCCCGCCCGTCCGACCGTTGGTGGTCCGTCGCCCGGCCTGCGGGCCCGGCCCCGCCCCGGCGGCCCGAGCGTCGCCTGTTCCCTGCTCGCACGGGCGGCCAACGACTTGGCCTGCGGCGGTGGTTCGTCGCTCGGCCTCGCCCCGGCGGCCGGAACGTCGCCTGTTTCTGCTCGCGCGGGCGGCCGACGACTTGGCCTGCGGCGCCCGTCAACCCGTCGCCTGGAGCCCGGACGGCGAACCGCCGCTTGTGGCCCTATCGATAAGTCGGGCGCTCCGCGCCACGATTTATCTGACTTATGCCCCGCCCCCGGTTTCAAGGGGTCGTTGCAACACCTGACTTGATCAGGGGTTGCCGTGTTCGAGATCCGGGTTGATCGTCGCCCGCAGGGGTGTAAACCGT